>JABXGX010000154.1 GCA_016550405.1 archaeon
CACGAATATGCACTTCTACAGTCATTCCTCCCCTTTCAGTTACTCGAGTTTGCAACTGCATTATAAAACTGCGATCTTCATTATATGCTCTAAGGCCGCCTCCCATGTCCTCTTCGCGGACCTGCAAGTGTAACCGACCCACAAGACACTTGAACGCCTTTTCAGCGGGTGGGAAGTGAGAATAGGAATATTTGAGCTCTTTTGCCACAATCGTCACCTTTTCGATTTTTGAAACGCTACCTCTATAAAGTACTCAATATACTCCCTGCATCCTATTTCAACTTTTCACGAGATTTTAACACAAGAAGACTAGGGCTTTAAATCACGAAACAATCGCGAATTTCCCAAATATTGGGTTTTGTCGTGTTCTAATCCGAAAATCTAGGAAAAGGTGATAGATTATAATAGGAAAATGTGCCAGAATCTGCAAAAGTGTTCTAGGCTTAACAGGAATTGTGTTACTATGAAACGTTCTAACATGTTTCGATTACTTGCTATTGTTGCCTTCCTGAGCATGGTTGTGTTCATTCAACCTGTCTTGGTACCAATGGATACAACAACTCTTCCACCGATTACTCGAGCGCAAATCGGGGAATTTGTCGCTAACACAACAACCGGATCTGCTACTGTGGAATGTTATTCATCTCCCGATACTTCATATGATGTGACTCTTAATTATCTTCAGTCAGCTCAGAAAGAGATCCTAATGGAAATGTATGCTATAAGCAATGGATTTCTTCTCCGGGAATTTACTGAAGCACTTGGTCGGAATGGGACCATGAATATCCAGGTCATTGTATCCAGAAAATGGGCAAGTGCATCTGAAAATCATTGGACCCATGCCTCTCTCTTTAACATCTCGAGTCTTCCTGGCTATGGAGCCCATGTGCAGGCCTATTATTCCCGGTCGGATCTAAACTTCGACCATTCGAAGTTTATTATCATCGACCGAGAAGTTGTAATTGTGCAAAGTGCCAATTGGGCGAAATCAGGAATTCCTCCAATTAACAGTGATGGCAATCGTGAATGGGGGGTAGCGATTCGGAATCCCGAAGTTGTGAAATACTTCCTCAACGTGTTTGCTGATGATGTAGCCGCAGCGACACCTTACCTCCAAGATGGTGGGGATTATGATTATCTTTCTGATGCAACTTACACTGGCCCATATCCCGCTCCATTCGATAACCAAACCTTCACAGGAACTATGACTATAACATCATTAGTGTCGCCGAATGAGTGTATTCCCCCAATTGTTGCCCTCATTGATAGTGCAACCTCAACCTTAGATGTACAACAAATGTATTCTAAAATCGACTGGGATGGGTCACCTAATCAGTTCAACGATGCGATAATTGCCGCAGCAGCTCGTGGTGTGACTTGTCGAGTGATGCTAGACAATCGAAGTTCAGGAATGCAAGCTGTCGCCGATATGTTACTGGCTAATGGTGTACAAGTAGCCTTCACAAATCAGACCTATTTCGGTTGGACCCACAATAAAGGAGTCATTGCCGATAACCAACGTGTTCTAATATCGAGTATAAATTGGAGTAATGAATCCGTAAGTGAAAATCGAGAAGCAGGTGTTATCATTTCGCACTCAGGAGTCGCCAACTATTTCACTCAAATCTTTCAATGGGATTGGGAAGCTGGCGAATATCTTGGAACCCCCACAACACCGCCACCTCCAGAACCCATTCCCCTCGAATACATCATTATCGGTGTAATAATTGTAGTCGTTGTTATCGTGGGGGGCTGGATCTATAACCGCTATCTAAAGAAATAAACTGGATAACTGATGAATGTCTAAGGAGAGGAGACCCTCCAGCGGTTGGGCATCCTCTCCTCAAACCTTCTTTTGAGCAATGGTTGAAACACAAACCTAGTCGTAAAACGGGATATCCCCGCTAAGAAATCTGTAGACAAAACGCTTCAAGGCTGCTTTTCCTTCTTCTGTTGGACCTGCTCGCCAATGAAGTCGACAAGCATAATCAAGCAAGGGGCGGAGCCGTTGCACCTGACTAGCACGAAGCATAGCAGGGTGTTGATTGGGATCCCGATGGGGTTGTAATTCGCGGAGCACTTCCCAGAGAATATGATCGGATTCTGCTTGCGGTTGGATGAGTTGTGTCATTTTAAGTGATTCCTCCACCAAGAACTGATTCACTTTGTGGCTACTAAAAGGCAGAGAGGGTTCCGGATAAGTAAAGATGCCGTTCTCCGTATCCTAGGTTGCTTTGGATGTGAAATTGAGTCCCATCTTCATTGAAAACACATATCAATGATTAGCCCTCAATTATCGGTGAGGGAATTCCCAATGGATGAACCTGCGTCACCAGCTACTAGTAACACAAGAAGTTGGTGGGCTGCCTGTGTTCTGATCATACCCATTTCTGTTTTTGTCATTATTTGGATAGCAGCAGCGGGGCCTATTATTGGAGAACAAATTTGGGTCTTTGGGATAGTTTTCATTATTGCTATTGCCCTCGCACTTGTCGTTATTCCACTTGCTGTGGATGATGATTACCGTGAGCAATTACTTGATCGCCTTCGATTTCGAGGGCCACCATCAGAGACTCTTCCATATCATGAAGTAATACACTGGGATGAGACAACCCCCACGCAAGTATGGCCAACCATTCGTACTGAGTCAGGTGAAATAGTATCCATTCCCCGCGATTACGATTCAATGAATCCTCCTCTGCTCACCCTTAGTGTGATTCAACGCCGCTTACCAGAGTTAGAAGCCACAATCGAAGAATTGAACGCTAACCTTCTTATGATCTCGACAACATACGAGTCACCTACACGGACCCAAGAACAGCTCCTTATCGAACGAAGTGTGGCAAATAAACTCTTGGCTTCATTAGTCCTTCAGCGTGGGAATAAGACTCTTGCACCTAGCTATTATACTCGTAAACGTAGGCAACTTCTTCGAACCATTGCCCGCATCGATGAAAAGTTAGATAGGCATTCAGATTCTTTGTAGAAACGAAGGAAAAGAATTCAGGATAGAGTGACTGCAGTTCCGAATATCACAAGAGTATAAGTCAAGGAACCACATTCATACTATCAACTCGCCCTCTAAGGGTGGTTTCGGATGCCATCACTTCGAAAAGTTATTCTTGTTAGTCACACGCACTGGGACCGGGAATGGTATCTTCCCTTTGAAAAGTTTCGATGGTTATTGGTGAAGACCTTGGATCAGCTCATCGAACTTATGGAAAGCAACTCAGATTATTTGCGATTTAACTTAGATGGGCAGACGATCGTCTTAGAAGATTATTTAGAGCTACGTCCAGAAAATCGCTTCCGGCTCAAGCAACTCATTGAACAGAATCGCATCCAGATTGGTCCTTGGTATGTTTTGGCTGATGAGTTCCTCGTCAGTGGTGAATCGCTCATTCGGAATCTACTCTTTGGTAGGCAACTGGCTAGTGAATTTGGCGATGTAATGGCTATTGGTTATGTGCCAGATGCCTTTGGCCATATTGCCCAGCTTCCTCAAATTCTTCGCGGGTTCGATATTAACAAAAGCGTCTGGTGGCGTGGGCTAGAAGACCATGGAAAGACACTTCCTACCGAACTTCGATGGCGGGCACCAGACGGTTCAGAAGTTCTTCTCGTCCATCTACGTACAAGTTACTCCACAGCTGCAAACCTGCCTAATTCGGTAGATGCCGCACTTGCACAAATTCTTATGCCTCTAAATGTCCTCTCTCTCCGAGGAACCAGTTCTGCCGCCCTTCTTATGAACGGAAGCGACCATCTCCCTCCACAATCATATCTCCCCAAATTGATTCGTGAGATAAACAAACGGTTCCACTCTGATGATATACTGCAAGGCAGGACCGTTTCCCAACTACTCGGAGCTTTCGGGAAAAGCCCTATTGAAAAAGAAGTAACAGGAATCGATGAACTGAGTCCGTTCATTGATCAGCTCTTCGCCGACTTCATCAATGAGCTCAAAGGAGTCACAGTTCAGCATGGCACATTCAAAGAATACTTCGACATCATTGAAAACGAAGTGAATCTAGCGGAATTACCAGTAATTGAAGGGGAGCAGCACGCCAGTAAGTATATTCCTATTCTTCCTGGAGTATTTTCAACTCGGTTATATCTGAAACAACAGAATTTCTCAACCCAGCAACTGCTCGAAAGATGGGTGGAACCCTTTTCAACTATTGCGTGGTGGCTAGGGGCACAATATCCGAGTATTCCTTTACGGCGAGCGTGGCAGCTTCTTCTACAAAATCACCCACATGATTCAATTTGTGGTTGCAGTGTCGATGCTACTCACGAAGATATGGAACGCCGTTTTACTTGGAGTCAACAACTCGGGCATCAACTCCTCGCCGAAGCTATCCACTATATCAATACCCACACGAATTCAAGTCCATCAACTGAACTTCCCCAACCTCCCATTGCAACCTTTCGTGTATTCAACCCACATCCTTGGGCTGCTTCGGGTGTAATCCGAATCCTCCTCAACCTCCCGTTTTCACCGGATAAAAAGACTCAACTAGCCCTTTATACAGCTACGGGAGAACAGATTCAATTCCAGATGATCCCCGCCCAAAATCTGGATTCATCCTTTCAATCCCTACTTGATTTCCACACATTACCTCGGCTTTATGAAGGAGAACCTCGGTTGCCAGATAAAACAAACCAAATTATGATTACCTTCTGTGCTGAAGCTATTCCCAGTCTCGGCTATTCAACCTATTATCTAACAACTGACAGAACCGATTCCCGCCTATCACAAAAATCCGAACTGAAGGTGCAGCAGAGCGGTGAAATCTATAGCATCGAAAATCCCCTCATTCAACTTCAAATTTCCACAAAAACAGGAACCCTCAACCTGCATCATAAACCCACCAATAAGACTTATCAGAACCTCTTAATGTTTGAGGACACCGGCGATGTAGGGGATGAATACAATTTCTGCCCACCCCACCAAGATCAACGGATAACCAACCAAGACAAAATACATAGCAAGGTTCGGCTTCTTGAAGAAGGACCGGTTTCCATTACCCTGGAAGTTCAAATGCAGCTTAAAGTGCCAAAAATGGCCCATAAAACCCGAAGGCGCCGCAGCTCGAAAACTACGACTCTTACAATTCATACTCTAATCACAGTCACCTCGAATTCACCACGGATAGATATACAACATACAATACAGAATAGGGCAAAAGACCACCGCCTCCGAGTTCTGTTCCCAACGGGTATTCATACAAAAACAGCATGGGGAGATACTCCTTTCCACGTGACCGAAAGACCTCTAGGACCTGCCCCACAAGAGTGGGACGCCCAGCTGTATCCCATGATGATGGAATACTATCTCACCTCAATTCTCAAACAGCCCAAGGTTCCTGGCAAAGCTATGGGGTGGTTTGAGGACTCCACGACTACTCATGCCCTCCAAACCTTCCTCGATGTCACTGATGACCAACAAGGTCTACTCATCACAACTCGTGGACTCCCTGAATACGAAGTCCTTGAAGATCCGCATCGTACCATCGCCTTAACATTGCTTCGGTCCATCGGTTGGCTTTCTTGTGATGACCTTACAACACGTCGAGGTCATGCTGGTCCACCAATGGTTACAAACAGAGCGCAATGCCTTGGACAGTATTATGCGAATTATTCAATTATACCTCATGAAGGAACTTGGAAGACCCCCACTACTCGCCAAGACACCCAACTTTATATCACTCCCCTGAAAGCCATTCAATTACACAGAGCCACAAGAGGGCTTTCACCACCTTCCCAGCATTTCCTTTCGATTTCCCCTGAAACCTGTACCTTCAGCTGCCTCAAGAAAGGTGAACAAACTGATTCCACAATTTTGCGCTTCTACAATACAAACGGCAGCTCCTCAAAAGTCCAAATCTCTTCCATCTTTTCAATTAGGCAAGCCGCATTAGTCGATTTAGCCGAAAAACAACTTGAACCAATCTCTCTAGCAAGGTCCACTCCGAAACAGATAACAGTCTTACTCTCCCCCTTTCAAATTCGCACACTTCAACTACAATTAAAGAGCAGTTCAAAGGCTTAGGAATACGCCTAAACGAAAACTGCTTTATTTAACGGATTCATTAGAGTGAATGGAAGCGAAAAGCAATCAGCTCAGAGGCTAAAATAGTATATTCGCGGATTGAAAGGCGTATTTATCCATGGGTATTCCTCTCCCTACTAATCGGTATTGTCATTTGTCTAACGGTTGGGTGGTATTTCTTAAATCTCGCAGCTTTTTATATTCCATATCTTATCAGTTATGCTAGTTATCTACGATTCCTCGCATTCTTAACAATATTCGTCGGCGTAATACAACTCGTCATCTTAGTACTGGTCCACACCGGCGCTGTTAGGTCCTAGAAAACAGTGATTTCAAAAGTTGAGCAAAAGAATATGTGGATATAAGACTAGATTAGCTTGGAGGTTTAGAGGTTATTACTAACCATCCGGTGCTCTACCATCGGGACCCAAGATCTATCAGAGTACCCCATCGCTGGCTAGACCAACTCTCCTCAGGAGTTTACCTAATCCTCGGTTTCCTGACCTGCCTGATATGTGGGCTATTTTTCCTGTCTTCGGCCTCCATCTACCAATATACAATTTATGATCTGTACCTAAGCCTTCTAGTGTTTGGAATAGTATTTCTTCTCATAAGTGGAATCCTCGGAGCAATTCTCATCATCAATGGGGCATTATATCTCATTCAAAGGAAACATCGGCGTCGCTTACGTAGTCGACAGCGTCGATGGCGGCGTCCCTCATATACACCCTTGGACCATAACCCCCAATCGCCTTCCTCGTTGTCAGATGAAGTGACTGCAACCGGGGATAATGTTGACGACATCGATCTTTTGTATCCTAATATTCCCAGTTGGTTAATCCCCCTTCTAAAAAATCGTTCAACAGCAATAGCCATTCATAAGGATTTGGTTGCTTCATCCAAGACTCCAGAAGAGGCGGAATCTCAGTTTCAATCCCGACTTGATGATCTGGACACTGAAGTAATTACTGTCTATCAACATCGTCGAGCTGTGCACCAAGACGAGAAAACTTCAGATGTACCACCGGTTGATCTCCTCAGCGAAACCGAAATAGAAAAGCAGGCTGTTTTAGACCTCCTTGGCGCCTTGGAACTCCAATACAGGGATGGCAAAGTAACCAAGACCTTCTACGAACGCAAACGAAATCAACTGCTTGACCGCCTCGCAAAAGCTGTTCGCGACACTGACTAGGCGTTTACTCCTCCTGCTTGATTTTTTCCAGTTCTCTATTTTGGAAAAAATGGCTTTTGGGGCAAACCTTTTTATACCTGCAGTAAAGAATGTAATTACATTACAAATTACATATTACATATTGGAATGGTGAAAAAGAATAACTAAAACACAACAGGAATTATCAGACCTTATCGAAACCTTCGATTCCTTTGAACTGGGAGATCCTTTTCCAGTGGGAAATGCCCATTATATTCCCATACTCACCGAGAAAGAGGATAATCCCAGGGAGTATATTACAGTCCACGAAGCCCTTGAACAAGGGCTAGTTAATCTCCAGGATTCTGGACGGATAGATGCTGTTTGGGCCACAAACAATGCTGCGAAGTCAGTTCTTTTTATCGCGGGTATGGATGTCCATGCTCAAGGAACCCAATCTCGGATTATCATTGGGAGTCATCTTGTACCTCCCAAAACCAAAGTCGAATTACCTTGCCGATGTACCCATGACGTTCATCCAATTCGACAATACCAGTGTCTTATGACCGATGTCGAACATTATATAGTGGCCTCACCAGGTGTTAGGGGCTCATCCATTGCAGGGGAAGTCGCTGCTCAGGATCGCGTCCGGATGAAGGTCAAAGCACACCGAGAAAAACTCAAACATACCACTATTGAAGGCAAACCCCTACTAGATAAAGCGGAGAACTCATCCCGGTTGAGTGTAGTGCAGCAAAAAGCCGCAAAAGAAATCCAAGCGACAATTAAAGGAATCCAACCACTCCCTCACCAGATTGGACTTGCCGTAATAAGTGAAGACGAAGTTCAAGCTCTTGAGGTGTTTGATAGTCCCGAAACTTATCGGCACTTCCACAAGCATTTGATTGGTCGGTTTGCGTATGAAATTGCAGCCCCCAAAGCCACATCAGCACGGAAAGTAGCAGCGCTTCGAGTGAAGATGCTGCAAGAAGTGCAGCGTCTTAGTCAGCACCTGGATATCGAGGAAGGCCAAGGAACTGCCCAATGGAAGGGAAAAATTCTTGGGACCTTACAGAACAAGAATCACCGCCTTATTCACCTGTGTCTCGAAAAAATATGATTTAGTAAAACTTTTACTTTTCAATATATTATCCGTATAGGATAAATGTGAGGGACGGTGGTTGACTCAAAGGACGATAACGTTCGGGTACGCCCTGAAGAGATTTCGACGCAAACCCCGTCAAACCCTCCTCCTCCTCGTGAGTAGCACGCTTGCTGCTTGTCTTTTCCTCGCCATGAATGCTATGGGTGAAGGCTTCTTAGCCATAACCGTTGCCGGACCTCTCACGAAGACGCCTATCCACATCAGCATCGAAGAAACCTCCACGAACAATCAGTCCTTCCTCTTCGACTCAGACTTGCGTGACATTTGTGAAACCATTCAAGCGCAACCCTACGTGAACTGGGCGCAACGTGTCGGCTACTCTCCCATTAATTATGAGATGGTTGGCTTTCCGGAAGACACAACGTTCCATGATGAAATACGGATCGTGTCAGGTAACTTGGCCCTCGCCGCAAATGAGACTTACATCGATATTCGCTCACCGAATGCCGCCAGCTACACCTGGGGGAGCAGGATATCTGTCCCCATCAAGTATTTCACAGTTCCATGGTCTCCCAACACATCCTACCTCAATGTAACCGTTGTCGGCTTTGTTGAGTTGAGTAGCGCTACCCGAAATATCGCCTTGGACAATCTCACGATTCCATACGGAGTCTGGGGTGAAGAACCTCTCTTTCCGCGCCCCGAAGAAGTAAACGATATTCTCGTTACAAGTTGGGAGCTGACACTCCAACCCCTGATGGAACACTATTCAAGCCAGGGATATCACAGTTCCATTGATGGTCGCGTGTTGGTGAATCTCAATCTAAATCAAATCCTGAGCCCCGCCGACGTAGCGGGTACGATTGCCACGTTACAACAAATCGATACATCACTCAATCAACTCCTCCTACCATGGAATATGCAAACCAGGAATTATGTCCGGGATGCCCTAGAACGCATCCGACCCTTTGGCATACAACTGGTTGAAAGTGCCGCAATTGCATCATTGCTTATCTTTGGATTGGCCATGATTCTCAACTATGAAATCGGAAAAACCCTCATTAATCTACGCCACCGAGAGTTTGGTCTACTCTTAGCCAAAGGGATGAGTAACAAACGACTCATTCGAATGCAACTCATTGAGCTCATCTTCTTAGCAACAGTTGCAATGATCACCGCTATATTTATCGGACCACTCTTGGGTTCGCTTATCCTTATGTTGCTGGGATATCCACCGCAGGTAGCTCTCACACTGGCACCGTGGCCTGTGCTCCTATTAACGTTCGGTCTCATTCTAGTTACGCTGTTATTACCGATAGTTATTGAATTGAGAGGATTTTTGCAACAACCCGTCAATTCAATTCTCACAGCGGATGTACTCTCTCTGGGACCGGTTCGGCGTAGTGTGCGTATTACGCTTTGGCTACTGCTACTTCTAGGGGGTTACCGGCTCTTTTTTTGGTTATTTGGCATTCCCTTTCCATCACTAGTTCTAGATGACATTCTGTATCAAGCGAATATTCCTATTGGATTAATCGGTGGGTGGCTCTTTACGGCGTACCTCTATTTCGATATTGCCTTGACTGTTCTGGGACCTGTGTTTTTTATCGTGGGCTTCGTTGGACTTTTCATTATCTACTCCCAGCAACTAGGACGTTTTGCTCAGATTACAGCGCAACGCCTATTTGGGTACTTCGGACAGTTAGCGTCCCGAGATTTTGGAATCCGTCGAAGACAGATGGGATCAATGGTGTTGCTCTTACTTCTAGTATTCAGTTTTGTGGTTTCAACCATTGGTTTACTTACATCTGAAATGGAGTTTCAACATCGCAGTCTTGCCACCGATATTGGGGCCGATGTTCGAGTGGAATTACAAGATCTGACCAATCTTACAACCACACTTCAGGGACTGCAGGGTCTTGAAGGCGTTGAAGGTGTAACACCCATCATGTTCTTCAAAGTCAGAAATGAGACCAGCTTTCACCCTGCTGTGTCGAGTACATTTCATTTCTTGGCAATCGACCCCCAGACATGGTTATCGACAGCTTATTATGAAGAGGGGTGGTTTGTGGGCGATACCCCAGAGAACTTCATGACAACGATGCAAGAAAGCCCTGATACCGTTCTATTTACCAGCTATTTAATTGCAGAAGAGAACATAGGTTTTAATCGCACCTTTTCAATTTATCCTGATTGGAACCCCAATGGAACACTCGTCGAGATGACCGTGATTGGATTTATGACAGTCACACCTTTTTGGCCAAACATTATGTCCTGGGATTCAGCTCTGACACTATACAACTTATCAGAAGATTCGGAGCCTGCGATTCTTCTCAAGTTAGAGCCCTTCAGGTCTCAAGAACAAATTCAAGCCCAGATAAATGCACTTGATATTCCCAATCTTTTAGCGGTGCGCTTCTTCAGTGAAGAATTATCGGCATGGCGCACCATGCCCCTAGCGCGTGCATTCTTGGATTTTCAACGATTAGCTATTATTGGTGCCATCCTTCTTTGGGCAATCGGAACGGTGGTTATGGTGGAATACGCCTTATCCCAACGAACTGACGATCTCAGGATTCTACATATTCGAGGCGTGCGCCGGACAAGTGTGAGAAAGGTTCTGCTCATAGAATTCGGAGTGATTGGTATACTTGTGTGTGGACTGGGGTTGTTTGTTGGCATCATAACAACCTATGGGATTACACTCGTTCTCAACCGATTATTCCTTGGCGGAGTTCCACGGCGTTTGGTCTTTGAGTGGCCCGCGCAGTTCTTCCTGCTTCTGAGTATCATCATTGTCCTTGCCTTGTTTCTCATTCCCTTGTTGTATCGAACGCATGTCATCTTACAACGGGAGCAACTGGTTTTTCGGGAAGGTTAAGATGTGACGTTTATCCAAATCGATGAATTGTGGAAGGTCTATAAAATGACGGACATTGAGGTTCGTGCGTTGCGTGGGTTATCGATAGTCATTGAAGAAGGCGAATTGGTGTCGCTTATTGGACCGTCCGGGAGTGGAAAAACTACGTTACTTTCGATTATTGGAGGGCTACTCCCACCGACTACAGGCAGCGTCAAGGTGGGAGATGTAATGGTTACGGATTTGACGGAAGAGGCCTTGTCTGACTATCGATTAAGGAATGTGGGTCATGTGTTTCAAACTCTGAACCTGGTGTCGTTCCTGTCGGCGGCGGAGAATATTGCCCTGCCCATGATAACGTTGGATATGCCGTCTCACGAACGTGAAATGCGGGTCAATGAGTTGCTGAGTGCAATGAATCTGGAAAATCGACGGCGTCACCGACCATATGAGCTAAGTGGGGGAGAGTTGCAACGGGTGGCGATTGCTGCAGCGCTAGCCAATGACCCTCCATTAATTTTAGCTGATGAACCGACGGGTGAATTGGATACTGAAACGGCGCAAGAAATTGTGGATTATCTTCGACAGATTCATGAAGAGCAGTCTAAGACGATTTTATTGGTGACTCATGATCCGGCTGTGGCCCGAATTGGGGGTCGAGTTCTTCGAATGATGGACGGACTAATTACAGGTATATTTCGACCTGAGCCATTGAGAGGTGAAGGTGACATAGAGGACATTCGAAACTTCTTGCGTGCACGACTTGTAGATGTTGAAAAGGCTTTGAGCCAATTAGATGAATCGATGCGTAAGGAAACCATGAGCAGTGAGAAATATACTGAACAACGGCAAAACCTGAGTTCAATCAAACAGGTTCTTTACGATGAGCTGCACCGACTTGGAGTATAAAGAAAAATGTATAAAGTGAAATATTTGTCTCGAAAAACTCTAAGCTGTTTTGCTGGGTCGTGCTCTGGGCAGTTCCTCTCTTTTTTCTTTGTCAAGACCAAAAAATTTTGAAGCTTCAACAACAACCTATTCATAATAAGGTGTAGGAGCTTTCTTGGTGAACTTTAAGATACAAAACAAAATTCGTTGGCTCTTTGTCATTTCCATTCTTCTGAGCTCACTAAGCTCCTTCAGTTTTCTTGTCTCCAACCATACCTGCACCAGCTTTCAACCCCCCGAAGATCCGCGAGAGGGATGGGCAGTGCTGATGGAAATGAATTGCTACCCATCTGGATCCAATCTGGAAACCGGTTACAGTGATACCAGAAAATGGAATAGCACTCTTCGGACTCTGGGCTGGCAGACCCATCACATCATAATTTATCAAGGCCTTATCGATCAGCAGGTTGGCTTAGCAGCCTTTGATTTCCTAGTGGCAAACGCTGATGCGAATGATGTTGTGTTATGGTTTGTTTTTGCCCATGGCAACTATCTCCTCCAAGAAATCAATTGGCAAACCTGGTTTCCGAACCACTGGAAGAATCTCCAGAGTCAAGAAAAAATCTTCATTGCTTCTGCATGTTCATCAGAGCTTTTCATTCAATCCCTTTATGATGATGAGGCGCCTCATGTACACATTTCCTCATCTGAAGCCAATGAGTATTCTTGGGCAGGATTACCTGAAGAGGGATTGCCAATAATTGGAGAGGTTTTCAATCATTACCTGACCAATGCCTTACTAAATGTATCAGCTGATAGGGATATCGATGGAGAAGTGACCATGGAAGAAGCCTTCTTTTTTGCTGCACCTCTAAGCCGAAATTACATCTCTACAACCGTTTTTCCCGCGTTTCCTGAATTCGCTGATATGTGTAACAATACAGCCCCTTCCCCAGTTATTGACGATACTTATGAAGGTAATTTCTCCCTAAAAATTGAAACTGGCGCTCCTCCAATAATGGCTCCTTGGGTGCTTCCTATTGAAGTGGGCATGATCCTAAGTATTGTGTGTGTAGCTATAATGATACTTGTTGTAGGTGCAGTTGTTATTCAAAAACGAAAAATCCTAACCTAATTCTTATAGTTGGTTTCGAATACGGTTCGGAAGCGGATCTAGGATAATCTGGTTCGTGCGCCGAGCTTGACGAATGAACTCAAGTGGTGTTTCACTTCGCATTAGAAAGCGTAAGGTTTCGTCATCTGTGAAAAATCCTAAGGTTGGCGACCCAAATTTGCGGGCCACAACTTCAAGCAATTTCCCATAATCTGATTGCCAATCATCAATGGTGAACTCAAGAGGTTCGAAGGCTTTTGTGGTTGTTATTCGTTGGATTCGACCATCAGTAACCTGTACAATGAGGCTTGCCCATATGGTCTTTTCTTCAAAGATTGTGATGACACCCACGAAATTCGTGGGCAGTTCATCTAGCACAACACGAATTCGGTTGAATAATGAGAATAGACCTTTCTCCCAAAATTCACGGGGAAAAACATGAAACCGTCGATTGAATTCCCCTTCAATACTTGAATAGGCGATTTCAAGATATTGGAAAATATCGATTTCAGGAGTAAAGGCAGCTTGCATTTTTGCCAATAAGTATACGATTAGTCCCTGTTCTATCATAAAGACAGCGTCAATTCCTTCTCGTTGCTGCATCTGTTGAACTTCAATCGACGGAGTTGAGAAGGGACCGGTTAAATCAGGTCGAAGACCCTGTTTGGAATGGTAGGCATGAATAATTTCATTGTCCTGATACAATAAGAACAGGATTCCACGATCACTAGTAAACTGGGGGAGTGTAGATATCAGGTTGAACCAATGCGCCGGTTCCACGTTTTGAAACTCATAACTCTCATCAAGACGCCTCATCGGACCACCTCAAAGATACGAAACTCATGAGCCTTCAACTCAATTTCCTGAGGACCTTTCTGGGTCAATTGCTCACCAGTCCATAGGTCACGAATCACAGCCCGTTTAGCAACCATTAAGGAGACAGACTGAGGTTGATTCGTCGCATTAACCTGAAAGATAATCCGCGGCGCCCGAGTCCCCCAATACACTTCATCTACAGATGTATTCTGTCCATCACCAACGGCAGAAAGTTCTAGATGCTTCAATGATTGCGTAATGACCGTTTCAGCATCAAGGGCATCTTCTCGATCAAGGGTGGGTGGAAGTGTAACACCAAGATAAACGACATTGCCTTTGCCAAGCTCGGTTAATCCTCCAGCAACTCGATTCCCCACGCGCACCTTGTTGTTTGACAGGCTGAAGGGGTCATGCAAACCTACCAAAGGACGCCGGGTCGTGGTAGGTTGAATCCCTGCCCGGTCAGCAAGGTGTGTACAACCTCGCATATCTGTTCCTAAATAGGGTAATTCCGGTCCAAGGATGGCTGTCCCTCCACGTTCCACGAAGTCACCTATTTTTGATTGCAATTCTTCAGACATGAAATCAAAACTAGGTATAATTAGTGCTTGGTAACTGTTAAGCGCAGGAGGATCCATTTCGGTGTCTCCAATTGCGAAGGGAATCTTAGAGCGGGTCAATCCCCAGTAGAATGCGTTCCACAAAGCAGGATAGGCTTTCTGTATTGTTTCTGTATAACTGAAGGTCCGATTACTAAGTAGTAACTCATCGGGGATGCCCAGCAAATGAGTAAGCCAGCTCGAATTCGCGCACATCCGATGAAGCCGCTCATATTCAAAATTCCGAAGCAACAAAACAGGAATATTTCGATGTAAGTTATGAAATTCCTGGGAATTAAGAATTTCAAGCAGTCGTTTTAGAAAGGTGAACTGAATATCGTCAGTTGCCCCCTGTGGGGAAATTGGGCTTCCTAGCCATCTATTGCGTCCAACCAACATATGAGCATTGAACCCACGAAAACCATACATCATTGCAACAAGCAGGGCAAACTGTTGATCACTCGCTTGTAATCCTGGACCCCATGGCCATATGCCCATTCCACTCTCTGATATGTATGGTAAACGACTTACAGCGCAAAGATACAATGCGCTCCGCCGCATGATATCATATTGAGATCGATCGAGGTAAAGACTAACACCCTGAAAGTCCAGTTCCCGCTCGCTTTTGGCCACATTGAGTGGAAGGACGGGATAAGCAACACGAACACTATGTGAGGTTGGAATCCCACGAACTCCTCGAGACCAAAGGAGGCTAGCGAGAACGCTAATCGAGAGACTCACATAATATTCCTGGAATTCCATCCAATCGAGGTAACGCGACAGAGCTTCCCTTTCTGTTGCTGCTAGCGCTCGCGGGGGTTCGATATCTATGAAGTCATTGTATCGTGTGCGGTATGCCCGGTTGAGTCCACCAATTGAAGGATACTTGCTGGTCAAAAATTCGTGGTACCATCGAATAGCGTGTGTCGAATAATCCGCACTGAATGCTCCATTCATGAAAATGCGGGGAATATCATTGTCGACTTGAATCCCAATGATAGGACCTCCAGGCGCGAGATGACGTGTAATAATTGGGCACACTGCATCAAAGAATTTAGAGACTTCGTCATAGAATTTTTCGCTGGCATAGCTTGGCATGGGAAATGGATTAGGAGTCGCTGGAATAATGACACGAGTACCATATGCGCTTTGTGCTTGAATGTCTGGGTCATATAAGATCCGTTTTGGATATCCAAAATAGTTGAGTTCTTCATTTACACAGGGTCCAAGGCGGGCAATAACATAAAGGTCCCTATTTCGACAGAGTGTAAGGAATCCTTCCAAATCACGTTGCTTATTGGTCGTGCCAAAATCAAAGAGGTCACTAGCTATTTCATGGATATTCCAAGGAATCGCCAATGATATGATGCGAAAGCCTATACCAACTATTCGCTCAAGTATCTGATCCCATTTTTCTGCAGGAATTCGCCAGTAGTCGACAGATCCACTGTACAGAGGGATTTCTTCACCTTCAACCTTAATCGTGAACCCTTCGAGTTTAAGCGACGGTTGTATACTTGGACTGGGAACCTCTGTACCAATGCTATTCGGTTCCATCGTGCTAAATCACCGCATCCACACCAGTTCTGTCAACAGAATCCTGCTAAACTCGTGATATCCCACTAAAGAACCAGTATTTACTCCCATTGAAATAGGTTACCCTGTGCATCAAAATCCGATTATTCAGTTGTGAATTCAAGTCTTTCAACTAGATCCGGATACATTTTTCCAGGTTTCAAGTACTCAATTCTTTTAGGTATTAGTTGGACTAATGCAAACTTCGGGTCATCTGCTGATTTGAAATAATTTGAGAAAAATGAGGTTGAACTGGCTAATCGGGTTCGAATTTTGGGGTCTTCAATGATTTTTGCTACAGCTGAAAAACGGACATAGCCACCGCCATCCTCAAATCGAATAAGACGAACTACCTCAACCTTTACATTTTCTTTGATTTGTGCAACTTTTGCATCAGCTGAACCAGTAAGAACAAACAGCTCTCCACTATTTTCAACCAATGTTACTGGTCGCACCCGGGGTTGATCCTGCTCCACAGTTGCCAAAAAGATATTATTTTCACCCCGTAACAAATCCTCAACAGTTGGAATATCCACCTATCTTTCGCCTCCTAAGGTTTCCATGAATGAGTGAACCCATATACCAAATCAACAGCAGCTTTGATGTCACTTAAGCGAAGCAGTGAAATTGCCGAATGAATATATCGACAGGGAACAGAAACAACACCTGTTGGAACTCCCTTACGACTTTGAGAAATGGGTCCTCCATCTGTCCCACCTCCTAATGGTTGTTTATATTGATAAGGAATATTTTCCTGCTTCGCTACCGTCTCCAGGGATGCTAGAACCTTTGGATGTGCTATTAGTGATCGGTCTGCTACAGTAATTGCTGGGCCTTTTCCTAATGCTGTAGGAGATTTATGTTTGGGGATACCTGGCATATCACCCGCAGAGGTACATTCGAGAGCTAAAGCAACATCTGGGTCTAGAGTATAAGCCCCCGTTCGAGCCCCACGACCTCCGATTTCTTCAGCCACCGCGAAATTCATTGCAATGGTTGCTTTGTGATTCTTGGATTTCGCTAACTGCTTCAAGACTTCGATTATAATCAAGCAACCAACTCGGTCATCAAAAGCTTTACCAGATACTGTGTCATTTGGGAGCTCAACAAAAGGCTGCCATACAGTCAGAGGAGTTCCAATGCGAACACCCATAGCTTCAACAGCATCTTTTGTTTGAATACCAATATCCACAAATAGATCATCAATTGCAATTACTCTCTCTCGTTCTTTAGCCGTGGTTAGGTGTGGAGGGGTCGCTCCGATTACACCAAAAATCTGAGTGGCAGAATCTGTTCCATGAGGACGAAGTATCACTCGATGCCCAGGAAGAATGCGTGGATCCCAACCACCAATTGGTGTTAGTCGCAGAAATCCGTTCTTATGAATGAAGCGGACAATAAATCCTATCTCATCCATATGTGCATCAAGCAGAATTCGTGTATTTTCTTGAGAACCTTTTCGAATAGCCAAAAGATTCCCGAGAGGATCAACCCATGCTTCGTCGACTAAGTCTTCAATTATTTGATGAATAAGGGTTCGTGCATCATCTTCAAACCCTGAGATGCCAATCACCTCAGATAAGGAGCGGAGGGTGTTACTTAGTGCTTCATCTGACATGTCGGATTCACTCGATATAGGCACTTTTCTACAGGTGTTTGTTACCTAGGTTTGATTTAAGACTAATGTCAGTATCTCACATATGTTTGAAGATTTTTACATATGATTGCGGAAACCTTTAATTGCTCAGAATCCACGCTACTTTTAGAGCATCCTAAAGGGTCTTTGGAAAAAGGGCAGTGAAATCAATGACATTACATTCGGTGTTCATTTTTCTTCAATCCGGTGAAACCCTTGTTTCGCACAGCTCACCAGTTGTGAAACTCGAACAAACACTGCTAACTGGACTTCTCACAGCGATCCGTGAGTTTGGACATGAAGCAATTGCAGAAGAGATCCGCACCATCGGAGCTGGGGAGTACAGGTTCCACTATGATGTGTATGATAAAACCTCCTCTTCGGCTCCTCAGAAACAAGGCAATAAAAACAAAAGCGAAGCCCCGATTGGTCTTATTACGGTAGGTTTAGCGGACGGGAATGCTGATGAACTTGAAGTTCAAGCGGTCCTGCATAGTCTTAACGTCCTTTTTTATGCTCAATATGAACCGCTTCTCGAAAAATGGAATGGTGATGTCAAACCCTTCCAATCCTTCCTCCCAATCATAAATGATGCCCTAGAAGCACATAACGAACGGTCACAAGTTGCCAAACGGCGAATATCCTCCGCTGAATACATTCTTGAGGTCTTTGAAGAAACCTTAGATGTAGTACTCCTCAACATCCTGGTCGGCAACGCTATTATCATCACAGGTGTCAAGAATAAGAAATTTCAAGAACTCAGCGAAGCCATCGACAACGTTCTCCCATTCACAGTCCCCAACATGCTTGGAATAACAGATCTTGAAACTGCCCAAGGAATCCTCCAAAGCCGAAAGGAACAACAACGTAAACGGCCTACGCTTCTCGGTGTCTCTGAGAAAATCTATCGAAGCCTGACGACTCCTCAGAACTTAGAGCATTATCTGTTTGTGAATCTATCCAAGAAATCACCTGTGTTTATTGCTCCTTCAAATCAGCCGAGTATGGATCTTGCCCAACAAGCCCTTGAAATGGCTAAAGACGACGTTGCCCTCCAGGCAAAACTTCTTGAACTGCAATTTGATACACTCCGAGTGCAACTCGCCAGCTTCATGGAATTACGGCGAAGCGCTCAACATTTCACGCTTGAACACCTACGAAGCCTCTTGCACCTCGATTCCGAGCGGTTTCGGTTACTCACCTATCTATCTCAAGAATCAATTCTTGCCCAACCACCCGAACCTGAAGTTGAGTCTAAAGCCAAAGGCGAGTAGGCTTCATCCTCGATTTTCGATATGGCGCGCTAGCTAGCCAATGAGGGCGTTGGGAATTTCTCCGCGCGTATTTTAAGAAAGGTAACGGGGCATTTTAATGTTCATTTAGACATTTTAATGACCGACTTAATTTTATTTTTTTAAAAATAACCAGTATATGGCTTTTTTATGGAATTCTCTTCCACGACCCTTTAGTTCTGAGTATCGGTTTTTCATAGTTCTTTTGATAATACGCTTTTCTAAGTCTCGTAAACGACGTGGAGAAAACATGCGAAGCTTTATATGTGCAAAAATGAAAATGAATGAACATCAATGAAATTCAATGAGGTAACATGAGCGATGGCAACGGAGAAAGCGTCGGCGTCTGGGAGAGCTCAATCAGACGCACTAGCTCGTCTCCAAGCGCCAAGCATCGAGGAGCAACTCAAAGAAGCGATGCCCTTGGTGACCGCGACGCTCCGAGTGCGAATTGCCCGAACGATTGCACAACTACGTGAAGATGAATCACTGGCCAAACAAAAAAGAGGAGTGAGGAATGCGTGAGTAACAAAGCCAAAGCGCTTCAACCCAAACTACGTCTACAAGAAGCAATGAACCAACTTGATGCCACAGCCGTACTGGAACTTATCACCCCCACCGCCCGAACATTTCAATGCCAACGCAATGGTCATCTGGTCGATGGTGGGTATTGTGCCCTCTTCTGTCCAATTGGAAAGGAGATGGTAGTCTTCGATCCTACAGGTGGCATTGAAGTCGTCTGTCCCTTTGCTTTCAACAATTTCTTGGGACGAATGGGAGACGGGATTTTAAGCGATGCATAATGGGACCGAATCTGGGAGAAGTGTGGAATCAAACAATCAGGTGCTGTAAACACTTCAATCACTGGTGATAGAAGATGTTCGCTTTCGATGAACGATTGAAAAGTCTGGGCTGGTCTGATTTTCCATTTCGTATTGATGTTATACCAGAGGTGTTTGCAGGGCAAAAACGGCTCCTCAATCCCCTGACGATTCAACTTCGAACGGGGAATATTATTCTAATTGAGGGCGGTCGTGGCACAGGTAAAACCCATGTGCTCCGATCGCTTAAAGATTCATTAACCCATTCAAAGGGAATGGTTCCGCTACTTATCTCAGAGCCACTCGATTCATCCATTCTAAGTAGTGCCTTGATCGGATTGATGAATCATCAACTTATGCAAAAGAACAAGACCGTACCCACCCTTGTTGATGTGATGGTGGCAAAAGTTCAGGAGTTTTACCAACAAAGCCACCAACGCATCGTGCTATTAATTGATGATGGGCAATCCCTTGCACTTACCCAGGATGATTCTGAAACTGCTGAGACTGAAAAACGAAAAACGGTTCGGTGGCTCCGCGTTCTCAGTGACTTACCAGCCGTAGTTGTGTTTATTGCAGGGCTTACAGGTTTTTCTCGAGCTCTTACAAGTATTTTTCCTCCCCTCGCTGAGCGTGTAACCTTGGAATTTACTTTAGAGACCGAAGGACCCAATGGTCTCGAAGTCTTGACCGTGAAAGAAACTGAGCAGCTTATCCGCGAGCGAATCGAGCATTTTGGTGGCAATGGGCTGATCCCTTTTAATACGGAAGCTATTGAAGAGATTCATTTCCATACGAGAGGGTATCCACGGAGTACACTCCGGTTCTGTGAAAACATCATTTCAATAGCCTTCCAAGAAGATACACCCGCTGGAGACAGAATAACTCGGGACTTTGTTCAGCAGGTAATAAAACAACGTCCAAGTCCGCCTCCTGTCACAACCCTTGCACCAACAGCCCTTGATCAGACACGTTTTGTTGAGACAAGTCCGACTGCTGAAGATGAAGAGTGGTTTGAAGAATTCGATGAGCTCACTGCGACCCAACGTGAAATTCTTGCGATTACCAAAGAGTTGAAACGTGTCACCTCTTCGGTAGTAGCAGAGGAAATTGGGATAACTAAAGGTACTGCTTCAAATGAACTCAAGAAGTTGTACGATATGCAGAAACTCCAACGACGGAAAGGCTATCGTGGGTTTGAATATCTTCCTCGTTAGCGTGGCTTATTTCCTTCGCAGCTTTCTACAAGAATCTCCCTAAGATGCTTGGAGACACATATCTTTAAGTGACACTTCCACGGAAATAGGATTAGAAAAATCCTGCTGCCGGGACCAGCCTATGTCACACGATGCCTTCGATTATCTTTTCAAAGTTGTTCTAGTCGGTGACGCAGAGGTGGGAAAAACAAGCCTCACAACCCGCTTTGCCTATGGCACGTTCACAGATGGCTATATCTCAACCCTCGGCGTTGATTTCATTGTAAAATCACTTCCCCTGGACAACTACATCGTAAAACTTCAAGCCTGGGATACAGCCGGGCAAGAACGCTATGCGGGGGTACGCCCAATTTATTATCGAGGGGCGAAGGGAGCTTTATTGGTCTTCGATATTACAATGCGTCAAAGTTTCGTGAATGTAGATAAATGGTATGATCAGATTCGGAAATTTTCTGGGAATGATGTTCCTATCATTTTAGTAGGGAACAAGATTGATCTTGTTGATTCTCGAGTGATTAGCACTGATGAAGTTCAAGTGTATGCGGCACAGAAGGGGATGCCATACTTCGAAACTAGTGCAAAAACCGATTATGCTGTAAATGATGTGTTTCTGAAACTGGCCGAGGTCATTTTATCAAAGGAACTTGGCCGAGAAGGGATGAAGGAGTAACCGGTCCCCTCCAAAAAATGCAGAGCTGCCTTGTAATGTCAGAAGATACCTCCTCTCCAGAAGTTCAACCACCCGAACGAATCTGGGAACTGCTAGAACGATATCTAGCTCTAGGTGAGAGATATAATAAACAAACTCAGAAAATCGAAGCTGACGCCAATCAACGGCTTGTACAATACTTTCAAGAAAAGTCACCGGATTTGAAGCATCATCTTGTGGATACTAACACCTTGATTGAGTATTTGGATGAATTTTTGGATCATTTGCTGATCTATTACGCCTATTATCGCAGTGTTAGACGGAGTATGGCCACGCTTTTTGCTTCCGTTGGAATCACAGATCATCGAATGTTTGCTGAGATGGTTCGAGCGACAAGTGATCCTCGTGTAAAGATTCAAATTAATGAGTTGGATTCACAGGGAGTAGTGTGGTTTTTGCGTCAATTTTTAGATGAGTACCAATCGGTAGAACGTCATATCAACAAACTAACTGCCTATTTACCGAAATTAGCTGAGGCGGTCAGACAAACCTACAGCGAAAGTATGCACCGGTTCCATGAAGTCCTAGCTTATGTGGTGTCAGAGGAATCTAAGACTTTACGAGATGCAGGCTATGAAAAGGTTGAAGCCGCGATTACTGATAATGACTTAAGCACTAAAGCCAATCTTGTGGTTGAAGCTATTGAATATTTTGTGAAGGATGCGCAAAATCATCCAACCTATATTCTCACCGAGTCTGCGGGCTATTTTGGAACCGCTGAAATGGAGGAGTTTGATAATAAGATAACCACGTTTAGAAATGTGCATGAGCTCTTTAAAGAGCATGTTAGCCTTTCCAATCGGACCCGCTGGATTTATGAACGTCACCACACGACACTCTTTTCAAGTATTTTTGAAGGACCTCACCTCGAATTGTTGGAAATGCGGGACCGAATCCGCAACGGTGCAAAAATGAAGACCCTACAAAAAAATATCCGCGATTGCCCTGATATGCTATTAGGCGTTTCCCAAGCCTATTCACTTTTTCTAGAGTTTAGTGCGTACTCAAAACAAATGCTAACACTCGTTGATGCATATCGAGAAATGGCTGATTTTCTCCAAAGCGAACTGCTGCAAATTTTGTATACAATGGAATTGCAGCGAAATCACCTTTATCTCGAAGTCCGTGATGAGTTTCGAGGAATTCTAAATGAGTTCCAGCAAACACTGCTGGAAGTATGTTCTCTCAATCCCACCGAATAATTGCACGCATAAGGATGCCGGTATAGACAAGGACTTGTTTGCTGTATTAGGAAAAAATAAAGGCAGGACTTTCACTTTTCGAAATATACAGATCTCTGAAGTGATCTTAATGCGTCAATCCCCATTCTTCTCGCTGTTTCTCTTGACTATTCTCTTAGGTGGATTTATCCCCATTCTTTATCCCGCTCCGTTAACTATCCACCCAGAAACTGAGATGGTTTCAAATGATATCATGATTACTCAAAGGGACTCTGCTCCTCTACCACTCATACTATCTGAAGTCAATCAACTTTCGAAGTCAAATCCTTTAACTCCTGCTGCGCCGGACGAAATTCAAGCAATTCTTAACCAGATAACCACATCGACGTATCAAACAAAACTCAGCAAAATGACTCATGGCTTTGGCAGTCGTGTCTGGGGGTCTTTAGGCAACCAACTAGCCGTTGATTATATATCGACTCAATTTGAATCCTATGGACTGAATGTTACACACCACTACTTCGGCACAGGTCCGCCAAATGTGATTGGAACCCTGCCCGGTGGAAGTCAAACTAATAACCAGTGTATCATTGTCGGAGCACATCTTGACACCTATCCTACAGGATCACCAGGAGCTGATGATAATGGTTCAGGCGTCGCCGCAGTTCTAGAAATTGCGCGGGTGCTGTCTCAATATGTCTACAATTACACGATAATGTTTGTAGCTTTCAACGCTGAGGAACAATTCCTGATGGGAAGTACCGCATTAGCGGCTGATCTCGCATACAATAATGTGTCTGTAGCTATTGTATACAACTTTGATATGTTATTATGGGATAGCCCTAGCACTCCGGAGACAATAAAGACACATATCGTTCACAATGGAGGCGAGAGTGCGTGGTTTGCCCAACATGCAACCGATATTGGGCACGATTGGGTTGGAGCTCCGGTTCAAGC
>JABXGX010000155.1 GCA_016550405.1 archaeon
CAATATTATTGGACTCAGTGTGCGTGGTTTAATCGGAGTAATCTTCGAGGGGGCACCAGTCAGGGATGGTGAATCCTTCTTTGATTAGATTATCGAAGCTGATAATGAATTTGGCACCAGTAACAAGGTTGGGATTATTACAATGAAGAGCCATTTTTCCACTGCCTGATTCGCCTTGATTACGCACATAGGGACATTCAATGCAATTCTCAACGACAATTAGCTTTTTCTTGGTTTCACATTCAGCCATCGGTATCACATTTTGTTGTGAGTGTATTGGTGTTTAGGCGAAGACTTCGGTTACAAAAGTGTATAGGTATTACGAGGTGACCGGCAAGTCCGGTTCCTTTTTATCGTGCAAACCTACCAACTCGAGTTAGTATATCAGGAGCCAAGATGATGCCATCCGTTTTAGATTCACTTAAAGTGAAAGGGATGTTTTTCAAGAATCGTTTAGTCATGCCTCCCATGCAGGGAGACCATGCTACCATTGAGGGAGGAGTAACTGATAAACTCCTTCAGTTCTACAAGCAACGTGCTGAAGCGTTAGGGCTGATAATCGTCGAACATAGTTATGTGAACCTTCATGGACAACTCAGTAAGCGACAGTTGGGGATTTATGATGATCATCTGGTTCCTGGGCTAAGGGAATTGGTGAAACGTATTCAGCCGTATAATACCCGAATTGTGTTGCAACTCAATCATGCAGGAGCAAAAGCGCCATCTAGACTTGGGGTTGAATCAGTATCTGCTTCGCCACTTGATGGGGCTCGTGAGTTAAGGACGGATGAAATTCAGATGCTACCTTATACTTTTGGACGGGCTGCTGAACGTGCAATCAAGGCAGGATTTGACGGTGTTGAGATCCATGGGGCGCATGGCTTCTTGCTAAACCAGTTCTATTCTCCCATAACGAACCAACGTACCGATGAGTATGGTGGTAGTTTGGATAATCGCATCCGGTTGCCAATTGAAGTGGTCCGTGAAGTTAAGAAGAAGATAGGAACGCGGCTTTTACTCTATCGGCTAGGCTCTGTTGATTTAGCGTTAATGGGGACACAAATCAATGATTCTCAATTCTTCGCGAAGGCCCTTGTAAATGCGGGTGTAGATATCGTAGATATTTCTGGGGGACTGTGTGGGGGAGCACCAGCTGAACTTGCAATTAGAGAAGGCTTCTTTGTTCCCCAAGCAGAAGCAATCAAAGCCCATGTTGATGTTCCTATCATTGGGGTAGGAGGTGTCAAAACCCCTCGATTTGCGGACCAGGTGATTCGAGAGGAACGAGTTGATTTTATTGCTGTTGGTCGCGCTTTACGTAAAGATCCGGATTGGGCAATTAAGGCAGTGAAATACTTGAAAGCCCATTAGGGGTGATGTAATGCGTGAAGACATTGGGGAAGAATTTCATCGGAATACCAAGTATAATCGTGGAAAAATGCCTCGAGGGACCTTGGATTTATCTCAGCGCCCTCCTGTTTACAAGCATTATGATAAAGCTTCAACAGTCTTAATGCCTCCGTCAAAAACAACTGGCGGGCCCGGATTATGGACGCTGATGAACCAGCGTCGAAGTGTTCGCGTGTTTTCAGGAGAGCCAATGACTAAAACAGAGTTAGCTCAACTTCTCTGGGCGACGCAAGGCATCACTCGGGCCTCTGTCCCTGCATATGGAGGGGAAATAGACCTGCGCACAGCCCCTTCAGCTGGTGCCCTCTATCCTATCGAAACTTACCTGTGCATCAATAACGTTGATGGTATTAAACCAGGTTTCTATCATTATGCAGTTCCATCAAAAAAACTAGAACTCATTGAAGCAGGCGATTTCCATCTACAACTTGCAGACGCCGCTTTAAGACAGACCATGTTTGCTGCAGGTAATGTTGTGTTCATCTGGACTGGAGTATTCGAACGGTCAGTGTGGAAATATCGCCAACGGGCGTATCGCTATGTGTTTTTGGATGCAGGACATATCGCACAAAACCTAGCCCTAGCCGCAGAGGGATTAGGGCTAGGGAGCTGTCAAGTGGCAGCATTTTTTGATGACGAAGTAAACCAATTGCTACACCTTGATGGCGAAACTGAAAGTGTCCTTTACCTTAGCATAGTTGGAAAGAAGAAATAAATGGGAATCATGAGGTGCAAGCTACACCTCATGTGATAGTTCACTTATTTTTTCTGAGGATTTTGAATTCGATACAGCATTATGGCCAAAATCACTGCCACGACAGCCAGTATGCCTGTGATGACAAAGGCTAGCATGTAGCTTCCGGTGAAATCTACAATCAGTCCCGCAGCGAGAGCCCCTGTGATGCCTGCAACTCCATAGGCTGTGAAGAGAACGCCATAGTTTGATCCGACATTCTTCGTTCCATAATAGTCAGCAGTGGATGATGGGAAGAGAGCGAAGTTACCACCAAAACAGAATCCCACAAGTGATGCAACAGCCATGACAACAATCCAGCTTGCGTTGATTGTGCTTAGGAAGGCGAAGACGAACATCCCAATTGTTAGTAAGGTAAACATCATAACCATTGTGCTGACGCGACCCACTAGGTCGGAGATAGCACCCCAAGCAATTCGACCTAAGGCGTTAAAGATGGACATCACCCCGACGATAATTGTGGCAATGAAAGGCCATTCAGGAAGGCTTGCCGTTAGAGGGTCAATTGCGGCGGCAGCGGATTTAACGTTTCCGAGTGTCATGAGCCCAGCTGTGGCGGCGAACAGAAACATGAACCAGAGTAACCAGAACACGACTGTGATAATCATCTCACGGGGTAAATAGTTCTTCCCAGAGGCCTCAGCAGTTTTTTCTTTTGGTATATATCCTGGTGGCGTCCAACTTGATGGAGGGTTGGTTAATAGCTGGGAGCCAAAGACCACCAGGATGATGTACAATATACCAAGAGAAAGGAATGCGCCGCCAACAAATGGGAATATCGTGGGTAAGAGTAGAAGCCATGTTTCAACGTAACCCATGACCAGAGCGCCTGCACCAAATCCGGCAACGGCTACTCCTGTGATGAGACCCTTTTTATCTGGGAACCATTTGACGAGAGCTGCGATAGGGCATACATATGCGAATCCGATACCAGCCCCGGCGATTATTCCATAGGTAAGAACTAGCCAGAGGGTTCCAATAAGGGGATTGCCTTGACTGACGATATCGACCAGTCCAGCAAGGAGATAGCCTATCCCGAGGAGAATACCGCCGATGGTTGCGACTTTTCGAGGACCAATGCGGTCTTGCAAGCGACCTGCTAGAATCATAAATATCGCAAAGGACGCTAATCCAGCTGCGAAAGGTAATTGGGTCCAAAGCGATGGCCAGTTATAGATACCACCGCGTAGTGAGGTTTGAAAGATTGACCAAGCATAAATCGAACCCAAACATACTTGAATTATCAAGGCACCAAGTACTACAAGATACCGGCCTGAGTAGCTACCTTCCTTTTCATCTGACATATCTGTTCACAACGTGTTTTCACTAGGTGATTTACACTGATTGTGCAGAATTGAATTCTTCAAATAAGTGTTCGGCACCATCCAGAAAATAAAACAGCCTTTCGAATTAAAACTTGAATTTAGTGATGATTTTGAAGAGCTATCTGAAAGTAGGATTCGACTGGTATGAGCAGCTTCTTTTCACGAAGTTTGAATATTGCGTTTAAGAGTTCGACTGGATTATTTTGTACAGTCTTTAGATAGGCGTTTACGATTTCTGAGAGAAAAATTGTTGGCTGTTCTTTTGTAAGGTCAAGAGCTACATAATGAAGTCGACTTTCGAGATTCGATAAATGTTGATTACCTATAATTGGTTCGACTTTGTGAGGGAATAGAAGAGAAATATGGAAAATCTCTTCTAGTAAGTCAGTCGTATTTTGGAATCTCTGTAATTCGTACCCATATTCAATTAGATCTTTCCTGTACCTTTCTTCAAAGCGTTTGGTGAATAATTCTAGTTTCTTTCTAAGGGTTTCACTAGGTATTCCTCGATAGACAATTGCTGTTCTAACAAGTTCTCCTTCATTGATGAGAACTCGGAAACCTTCATAGGTGATTTCGGAGAGTTGAGCGATTTCTTCCTTAAGTTGTTTTTCGTTTAAATCGAAGGAAAAGGCTTGGATTGCTTGTAAAAACCCACCTATTAGGGAGCCATC
>JABXGX010000156.1 GCA_016550405.1 archaeon
CGAAGATTAACAAGAGCAAAGAAGTATTTCCCTCATAGACATACATGAGATAATACGGGGCTACGGTAGTGGTTATTAAGAAGGGAATGAAGAACAAAATAATCCCATTAGCCAGAATGAGAAAAAGTACACTTGCAGCAATGACAAGGGGTTGTCCTGGGACGTATTGACGTGTTCGAATGAACACTACGGCCCATCCGATGAAGGTCAATGCCCAGAGTATATAACCTGAAATTGATGAGAATAAATAGAGAGAGTAGAGTGGCCCCAGTGTTATGTCCCAAGGATTGGAGCCTTGTGAAGCAACTAAGGGATTAGTGAGGAGAAACTCCGAGAGAACGAGTGGCCACCCAGACAGCAAAGAAAACAGGGTAACGCTCAAGGCGACTATTGAGTCATAGTAGCGATAATAGCTAAACAGGGCGATTCCTGTGAAACTTATGGCTAGTGCAATTAAGATGAATGCCAAGGTTTGAAATGGATTAGTCAAAAGCATGGAATATGGATTTGTCACCAAAGTTTTCTGGAAGAAGAGTAAGAAGAAACCTGTGATGAATACCCACATTGCGAAAATGCCTACAATCAAAAGATGTCGTGTCAGTGGTGTAAGAAACCCAAGTGGTACTTGTGGTGCTCCCATTGCAGCAATGTGGGTATCCTGTGGAGGACGGTACCGTCCGGCATCAAGACATGGTAAGCAATAGAAGATACCACCTATACGTTGATGGCATTGGGAACAGACGCCGCTACCACAGGAATGGCAGATTCCAATGGCATCGCGGTCAGGATGAGTGGCACACTTCACAGCACTCCGCTCCGACCCCCCATGTACGATGCCAATTTATATTCCTAATGGTAGTAGCACCGTCAACGAATGAGAATTAGCAAAGAGTTTTGTGCCGAGACTTCGCCTAAACGAATCGGAGTGAACCTCATGAGCGATTTGAATGACGTGTCCGTATTAATTGGTGGCGAAGCTGGAGCAGGTATTTCTGCGGCAGGAGTTTCACTAAGCAAGGTGTTCATGCATGGAGGACTCCACGTCTTTGGCACCATTGATTACCCCTCATTGATTCGAGGAGGTCATAACTTCTATATGATTCGAGCAAGCCAGGACCCAGTTTACACACAATGGGATAATCACGACCTTCTTGTTGCATTAGATGTAAACACAATACAGAGACATCTGAAATCCCTCAAGCCGGATGGTGGTATTATTTACGATGGTGATGAGATCCCTGCGGAAAGTCCTGAGCTGCCAGAAGATGTCAAGAACCTCTTTCCCATTCCTCTCTCCACTATCGTAAAAGAAGTTCAAGGACGCGACGTGGTTCGCAACACCATCGCCTTAGGAGCCGTTTTGGGGATTCTAGGATTCAACATTGAAATCCTTGAAAACATCCTTCGAGAGACCTTCGGACAAAAGGGTGACAAAGTTGTCACTATGAATGTGAAAGCCACTCGGGCAGGATACGATTATGCAGTTACCCATTATGCGAAGAAACTCTCTCATCAACTTACACCGGCTAAGAAAATTCGAAAAGACCAGATTTTTCTGAATGGTAATGAAGCAGTTGCCCTAGGCGCTATTGCGGCCAACTGCCAATTCTACGCTGCGTATCCCATGACACCTGCCTCTGGGTTATTACACTTTCTTATCGCTCAAGCTGAAAGATTCAACATGATAACTATTCAAGCAGAAAGTGAGATCGCTGCAATCAATATGGCAATAGGGGCCTCCTATGCCGGAGTTCGAGCTATGACCGGGACATCCGGTGGTGGATTCTGTTTAATGACAGAAGCCCTCAGCCTGGCTGCAATGACAGAAACGCCACTAGTAATTATGCTAGGTCAACGGACAGGGCCCAGCACCGGACTCCCAACGTACACTGCGCAGAGTGATCTCCAGTTTGCAATTCACGCGGCACATGGTGAGTTTCCTCGACTAGTGATTGCCCCCGGTGATGTGAATGAATGCTTTGACTTCACAATCGATGCCTTCAATCTCGCTGATGAGTTCCAAATCCCCGTCATCTTACTCACGGACAAACATCTTATCGAAAGTTCAGCATCCACCCAGCCTTTTAGTGTGGAAGGCGTGGAAATCAATCGAGGAAAACTGCTTCCTACGACTCCATACTCGGGTAAAGAACCATATTTCCGGCATAGACTGACTAGCGATGGGATTTCGCCTCGTTTAATCCCAGGAACCCCAGGAGCTCTGACACACTCTGATTCCGCGGTCCATAAAGAGAGTGGTTTTCAAGGTGATGATTGTGCCATCGCAACTAAAATGGCAGACAAACGTTACCAGAAACTACCAACACTCCTCAAAGCCTTGAAGAAAAAGCCCCTCATTAAGATCTACGGCCCCCAAAAAGCAGAGGTCACACTCGTCGGTTGGGGTTCGACCAAAGGTGTGGCGTTGGAAGCGCTTCGCCTCTTGGAAACGGAAAACGTCAAGGCAAACTTCCTGCAAGTGATTTATCTCACACCGTTTCCAACGGAGGAAATCAAAGCCGCGTTAGCTGAACAGAATCCCATTCTGATAGAGGGAAACCAAACTGGCCAACTGGGAAATCTCATCAAGGAGCATACAGGAATCGAGATATCGCGACGGATACTCCGCTATGATGGAAGAGCCTTCAATCCCTTACAACTCACCCGTCGAATCAAGGAGAACCTCTAAAACACGATAATAGGATGGAAAGAAAATGGATAAACCAACTCGAGAAAGCATCAAAACCCAAGAGACTAATACCTGGTGCCCGGGATGTGGCAATTTCGGTGTTCTGCGATCATTACAGAATGCAATTGTTGATTTAGGTCTTCCACAAGAGCAAGTCATACTAGTAACCGGTATAGGCTGCCACGGAAAAATCTACAATTATGTAAACGTAAACGGATTTCATGGCATCCATGGGCGAGTTCTTCCCGTCATGACAGGCATCAAATTGGCACACCATGACCTTATCGTCATCGGGCATGCTGGTGATGGTGACCAATTTGATGAAGGCTTGGGCCATTTTCCTCATGCCGCTCGACGTAATATCGATGTCAAGTTATTTACTCACAACAATAAAGTCTATGGTTTAACCACGGGGCAGACGTCACCAACCAGCATCAAAGGATATGTGAGTAAGACCACACCACATGGCGCCTTCCCGCCACGAATCGAACCTTTACAAATTGCTTTAGCCAGCAAGGCGAGCTTTGTAGCCCGAGGATGGGTCGGTGATATAGAGCACCTCAAGGAACTCATGAAAACAGCTATCCAACACAAAGGCTTCGCACTCGTGGACATGCTTCAAGTCTGCTTCACATTTAATAAAGTGCAAGATTACCAATACTACCGGAGTCGTGTCTACAAGCTTGAAGAGAAGGGACATGACACTTCGGATCTTTCTGCAGCCATGCAACGAGCAGGAGAGTGGGGCGATAAAATCCCAATTGGCATTTTCTACCAAGAAACCCGACCAACCTATCGTAGTTCTTATTCACAACTCGAAAAAATGCCCTTAGTCAAACAGACTCCACAAACCAAGAGGTTTTCTGAAGTCCTTCAAGAACTATCTTAAAAAAACTAAAAAAAGAAAGTGCCTGCTAGCACGAGGCTAGGCAGGCTTGATGAAGTAAGCCATATTCCCATTTTCAAGTTCTTGAGGAACCACTTTGACTTTCATTCCCACTTTGGGCTTACTCGTTAAGCCCTTCATGTGCGCAAGTAGGTGCATTTCTTCATCGAACTCAATAACGCCCACTACATATGGGACATTGGTCTGCTTTGCTATACCTTCAGGGGCAAAGTGGACAATCGACCAAGTATACAAGGTTCCCTCAGGGTCTACTTCAAACCATTCTAGATCTTCCCCACCACACGGGCAGGTAAACCGAGGTGGCATGAACTTTTTCCCACAGGATTTGCACTTAGTGGCCAAGAATTTACCTTCTTCTAGTCCGTTGATGAATTTCCGGAATTCAGCTGTCATTCGCTGTCGATTCTTCACATCCGAAGAGAGCTCGACGACATAACCCATTTCACGTTCACTCATTCAATGTCACCTCAAGGCTCCAAAATGAATACATTCACAAACTGACCATGCTGGCCGACATTGTGGGTCAAGGCCACTTTAACATCAGGGACTTGGCGTTGCTTCTCGACCGTTCCAAACACCTGTTTGTAGGCGTCGACGACTTGTCCTATACCCGTTGCGCCGAGGGGATGGCCTTTTGATTTCAGTCCACCGTCTACGTTGGTGGGGATACCTGGTCCGTCAATGTAAGCACCACGTTCTGCAGACCACTCTCCACCTTTTCCGCGTTCACAGAACCCAAGGTCTTCGTACGCCATAATCTCCGCAATGCTGAAGCAGTCATGGACATAGGCGACATCAATGTCTTTAGCGGTTTTACCACTAGACTTGTATGCCATATTCCCAGCGCGGACATTGCCTTCAATATTAGTGAGGTTTGGACGATCCGTCACACGGAAGGTATCTGAAGAAGTGCCAAGACCAGTAATCCAAAGAGGTTCACTGGACATTTCTTTGGCTTTTTCTTCATTCGCTAGAATGACGGTTGCTGATCCGTCACTGATAAGACAACAATCATACAATCGTAGGGGCTCAGCTATAGGCACTGATCCACTCGCATCTTCAATGGTAATTTGACGACGCAGTTGGGCGTTCTTATTGTAGTAGCCATAATAATGGCTTTTTACGGGGACTGTTGACAGTTGCTCACGGGTGAGTCCATCTACAGCCATCTTCCGGGCTGCATACAAAGAGTAGAATGTGGGAAAGCTGATTCCATATATGTATTCCCAGCGATGATCACCTGCAACCGACATGAGTTCCGTTGCATATGAACTTGAAAGCCAAGTCATTGTTTCAACGCCAATGGCTGCCATGGCATCGAATTGGCCAGAGGCGATTTGAGCCCAGGCAGTTCGGATGGCAGTGGAGCCCGTGGCGCATGCTGTTTCGACTCGCATTGTGGGCTTGCCGATGATGCCAAGTTCGTCCGCGATGAGGGCCGCACCAGCACCTTGACCCGCGAAGGCTTCAGCAGCGATGCCGACGACACTAGCGTCAATGTCCTTGTTGGTAATGCCAGCGTGTTCGAGGGCGGGGAAATAAGATTCGTGGGCGAGTTCCCGGATAGTGACCGCAGGATAGGTTGCTTTCACGCCTTCGATATCTTCTTCAATCACTTTGCCGCGTTTGCCGTATTTGCTGTGGCCGATGCCTACAATAGCGACTTTTGGTAATGCCACTTCTTTTTCACCTATATTGGGAATCTAAATTCTTGGAGTCTATAGCAAGGTTTCGTTAATAGAGGTTTTGCATTATTGAAGATTCCGGGGCTTCGAAGATTCTTCGAGAAAGTAGATACAACTGGTGCCCTTAGAATAGGGCCAAATGAAGGAGTATGCAGGTTTATTTGCCCTTGAATTTAGGTTTGGATTTGGAAAAGACAGCAGCGATACCGGTGGAGAGGTCTTCGGTATCGAAGGTGGCTAGAAGACCGTCAAGTTCCGTTTCATTTCCTTTCTCGACTGGGACATCGAAGGAATGATTCATTGCAGCTTTGGCGAGTTTGAGGGCAATAGGAGCATTGTCAGCGATAGTTTGCGCCAAGAAGAGAGCTTCACCGTGGAGTTCATCACTGGGAACAACTTTGTTGACAAGCCCCATTTCCAGGGCTTCATCAGCGAGCACGTCGCGACCAGTGAGAATAATCTCTTTTGCGTTTCCAATTCCTACGATTCGTGGGAGGCGTTGAGTTCCACCCCATCCAGGGATGAGACCGAGTTTGACTTCGGGATTGCCAAATTTGGCTTCTTTCGAGGCGATGCGGAGATCGCACGCCATACTCATCTCTAAGCCGCCACCAAGGACTAAGCCGTGGAGTTCAGCGATGATAGGCTTGGGGAAGTTCTCAATTCGACGGAACAGGGCTTGGCCTGATTCCATGAATTTCTTTGCCATCGGTCGGTCCTGAGCCATCTGTGCAGCAGCCGTAAGATCAGCTCCCACCGAGAAGGCTTTCTCGGAAGCGGAACGAATAATTACAGCACGGACGTTGTCGTCTTTTTCGATTGTGTCTAAAACATCGTTCATTTCTTTGATGAGTTCAGGTCCAATCGCGTTGAGTTTTCCTGGACGGTTGAGGGTGATGACGCCGATCTGTTCGGATTCGGCCAGGAAGTGCCCTTCAACCGTATAAGCAATGGTTTCATAATCTGCCATTTTTGTTTTTCCTCCTATTTGATTGAGTTTTACGAGTATTCGTGAAATCCTTTACCGGATTTCATACCAAGTTCGCCTTTTTCCACTTTTTCCAACAGCAACTTTGGCGTTGAATAACAATCACCAAAACCTTCGTGTAAGGTATTTGCTGTTGCTGCGGCAATGTCCAACCCGACAAAGTCAGCAAGGGTCAATGGACCCACGGGGTGATTGGCTCCAAGTTGCATAGCAGTATCAATATCTTCTGCGGTGGCAAGCCCCTCTTGGAGTATTCGAATAGCTTCACCCATGAGAGCTCCAAGAATGCGGTTCACGATGAATCCAGGTGAATCTTTTACTTTCACGGGTGTCTTATCGAGCTTCTTACTGAACGCAATCGCTGTTTCAATTGTTTCCTCAGAGGTCTTTTCCCCAACCACAATCTCCACTAGCTTCATTGTATATGGCGGATTGAAGAAGTGTGTACCGACCACCTTATCAGGACGCTTGGTTACGGTAGCCATTTCGGATACGCTGAGACTTGAGGTGTTGGTTGCAAAAATCGTGTCGGGGCGAGCAGCAGCGTCCATTTTCTTGAAGAGTTCTTTTTTTGCGTCCATGTTTTCGTAGATAGCTTCAACGATTAGATCAACGTCTTTGACTGCTTCAGTGACGTCGAGGACTGGTTTGATGCTGTCGACAAGCGCTTTAGCTCCTTTTAGATCGAGTTTGCCTTTGTCAACACCAGTTTTGACCATGGATTTGATTTTGTTCATGCCGTTGGTGATGAATTCTTGTTTGATGTCGTTAAGGTTGACTTCAATGCCGAATCGAGCGGCTTGGTAGGCAATGCCTGTACCCATTGCACCAGCGCCAATGACGGCGATGCGTTTGATTTCCATTTTTTTCACCTTAATGGTATTCGACTTGGAGAAATGTGTTAAATTGGTTATGCGGAACCTGGTTGTCCTATTTTAATTCAACTATACATCGAAAATAGGAGCCACCGCGATACCAAAAAAGGAAGGCTTGCGTAATAGATTAGAGGATTTCTTGGGTGCGGATACGGCGGAGTTGGAGTTTTAGGCGGACGAATTTGCGGTCATATTCGGCGTCGGTGATTGAGCCAGAGCTTAGGGCACTTTCGAGTTGTTTGAGTTCTTCAATAAGGTGTGCTTCATCGCTGGAGATAATGCGTTCTAGTGATTCAGTGGGCGAGGAATTGGGTTTAGTTGTTTCGATTGGGAGTGGAGTAGGGGTTGTAGAAACAGGAATTCTTTCAGGTTCTTGCAGTGGGATAGGTTCTTTTGAGGGTAGAGGGGTTAATTGTGGATGGGGTTCTTGAAGAGGGGATTTCCTAATATCTTTGGTTTTATGATCGATTTTTGGCTCTTTGCTTATCTTGGGCGTGGCTTCTGCGAGGAGGAATTCGAGTTCAGAGATTAATGCGGGATTGAGGACATATTTCTTTAGAATAGTGATTCCCGCGTTTTCAGGTTCGGTGATGTTGTGACAGGAGTGGCAGACAAAGATCATCTGAGGGTGTTTGAAGGAAGAATTGCATTGGGGACATTGATACCCTCGAAAGATACGGAACTCATGTTCGTTTTTGCTTTGGATGCCACAGCGATTGCAATAAATTGCTTGGTCATCTGTAAGTTTGACGCTTATAGTTCCACAGGTGAGATGTTCGAAGAGTTCAACGGGTTGAGCTGAGGTTTGGCAACCTGGACATAAAATATGGGGATGTAAGTGAAGGGAATGGCATTTGGGGCAGGCTAATGAACTGTCGGTAGGTTCTGTTAAGAGAATTCCATACTCGGCTAACCGTTCGAGTAGGTTCATGGCTTCTTCATCATCTAGCCCGGTAATCGAAGATGCGAGAGGATATGAGTACCCGATTTTGGTTGTGGCAAGTTCTGGTACTACCTCAGCTTGCTGGCGTGAGAGAAGGGACTTTATGAGGATTTGGACTTTTTCTTCCTGAAGAATGGTAAGTTCCGCTAGATCTGAAGGAGCTTTTCGAGTAGCAAACCTTTCAAGTTCTGCAGTTATGATTTCAAGCAGTTCTTTTCGGAATTGAATGGTAACTGCTTTGAAC
>JABXGX010000157.1 GCA_016550405.1 archaeon
GCTGACGTTTACAAGAGTGATCTTGAGGCAAGTGGTGTAATGACTGTTAACCTCAATGGTCTAGAATGGGCGAGTTACAGGACTGCAAGAAGTGCTGGTTCAAGGCCTGACGACGTAGATGGGTGGTATCCAGACTACATTGATCCCGATAACTATGCGTTCTTACCATTTGCTGAATGGCTCAACATGGGATATAATTGGACATATCCTGCTGGTGGTGTCCAACAATACAACCTATGGGTTTGGGGCCGGAGTAATACAAGTGATTCAGGAAGACAGACTTCATATTATGCTTTGCAAGATCTTCAAGCCCAAGAATGTTCAGCGATTCCATTGTATCAGGGTGGGGCTTATGCAGTTACTAAAACCACCATCCACGGTATCATCTTGGATATCACAATTAACTTCCGACATTGGCTCATATATTGGGGCGCTCCAGCGACTACAGGTCCATTTTTGGCACTACAAACCAATGAAGTAAGTGTCATCAGACACCCAGGCAAGTTCGACATTTAGGTAACAACCATAAACCTAAACTAGGACTTGATTGGAACTGATGACACCCACATTTTCTTTTCTAAAAAGGCGGGAATCAAGTGTCATTAAAATCGTATGTCGTCACCCGTATCCTAATGGCTATCCCAATGGTTTTGTTACTTCTTACATTCGTGTTCTTCGTCATTCGAGTTATGCCTGGTGACCCGGCACTATTGCATTTTGAGCGCCGAGTGGATCCTGCTGCCCTCGCTGAATTTCGGAGGCGTTTAGGATTAGATCAACCCATTCCAATTCAGTACATCAATTATCTTGGGGGACTTCTTGTCGGGAATTTCGGATTATCGATGCAGGACTTTTCCCCTGTTATCGATCATCTTATACCACGGTTTCCTGCAACACTTGAGTTGGGCATTTATTCCATGGCATTTGCTGTCTTACTCGGAATTGCCCTTGGAGTTTTTTCCTCGAAAAGATATGATTCTCCTACTGATCATTCAATCAGACTTTTTGGTATTATAACCTATGCTATTCCAGTATTTTTCTTGGGTATGATCTTTCAGCTTATCTTTGCAGTATGGCTGAGAGTATTACCTTCGGGGACTAGATTTGATCCACATTACATCGCGCCACCACATATAACGGGTCTCTACACAATTGATAGCTTGTTAACAGGCAATTTATGGGCGTTTATGGTATCTGTACGTTATCTTATACTTCCTACTGTCACTCTGGGTCTCGTGCTTTGTGGGATTTTTATTCGTTTAACCCGGACCAACATGGTTGAGACACTTCGAAAAGACTTTGTCGTTGCAGCTGAAGCAAGGGGTCTTTCCGACTCCAGAGTCACGTATCGCTATGCACTCAGGAATGCGTTCCTCCCCATCTTGACAATGATTGGTCTCCAATTCGCTGTTCTTCTTGCTGGGGCTGTTTTAACTGAGACCACATTCAGTTGGCCAGGTCTAGGAACCTATTTAGTTGATCGAATTGCGCATCGAGACTACACAGCTATTCAAGGTGCTGTCGTGTTTTATGCAATCTTAGTGGCGGCTGTAACCTTGGTAATCGACCTTCTATACGCATTTCTTGATCCCCGAATAAGACTCTGAGGGCGAGTAATGATGGGACCAGACATAACGATTAGTGGTGTATTTATCTACCTGAGACTTATTCAAGACCCCTTCCGGAATCGGTCAAAACTATGGTGGATTATACTGGGGGTAATACTGGGGGGCACAATAGCTTTAGTTTCTAGTCTGATAATATTAGCGGCAAGGTCTAATAGTGGGTTTGGAATTCCGGTTGTTGTGGGAACTATACTATTCGGAGTGTCTATGCTAATCGTGGGGTCACTCCGGACTCTTTTGATTCGCCAGGGAATCTTCTCACCAAGAATCGGAACACTGTTTCTAATTGGTGTTACTTGCCTACTTGGCGTCATCACGATTCCTGTAAGCATTTTCATTCTTCCCTTCGCATGGTTTGATCTTTGGACAGTTTTTGTAATGGGTGGTGTTGTAATAGGAATTATCCTACTCTTTCTCTACTTCAGATATTCGTGGTTGAAGGAAAGGGGTTCCCCTGGATTTCTGACCATCACGGGATTCTTGATGGTACTTTCTATCATCTATATGACCGTTATTTCCTACTGGATTGTGCCTCATGATCCTTTCACCATCAACGTTGGACCAATCCTGTTTCCCCCGGTCCCTCTCTTTCCCTTAGGAACCACGTCTTTGGGACAGGACTTACTAAGTAGAACCATTGCCGGTGGCGCAATCATGTTACAGGTGGCCTTTCTTTCGGTGATAATTTGTTTCTTTGTCGGTGTTCCATTGGGGCTTCTCGCTTCATTTAGGGGAGGAATACTTGATCGAGTACTATCACTTTTCATGGATGCTATCTTTGCATTCCCTGGTCTAATTCTAGCAATCGCTATTGCTGCAATGCTTGGTCCAGGCGTTATTAACATGGCTTTGGCAATTGCCGTCGTTTATATTCCTTCCTACTTCCGGGTGCTCCGGAGCCAAGTTCTTACAATCAAAGAACTCCCTTATGTCGAGGCGGCAAAAGTCATAGGTGCTAGAGATCGAGACACGATGTTTAGATATGTTCTCCCTAATGCTTTACCCTCAATCGTTGTTGTGATGTCAATTAATTTCGCAGATGCTGTTCTCACTGCTGCAGGATTAACATTTGTTGGATTGGGCTTTCCGATTGATGTTGCTGATTGGGGATGGGATTTGACTTTTGGCTGGCATCAACTAATAACAGGGGCGTGGTGGGTCATTACATTCCCTGGAATCATGATCGTCCTACTTGCACTAGGATTTACGCTGGTTGGTGAAGGACTTAATGAAATACTAACACCGATGCTTAAGGACTAGATAGAAATGCCTACCCTTCTTGAAATCCACAATTTAACCGTTGAATATAAAACGCGGTTAGGCACCGCCCGGGCAGTGGATACTGTTTCCATAAC
>JABXGX010000158.1 GCA_016550405.1 archaeon
GACCAGCAATAACGCAAAAGTAATAGACAATGTAGGAACCAACCATATACATCTCGCCATGTGCGAGCTGGACGATACCCACAATACTCAAGACAAGCGTTAATCCTAAAGCGACTAGGATGTAAATCCAGCCTGACATGAGCCCGTTCAGCAAATTCTGTGCTAACATAGCAACAATCGACTTTCCTATCTAAACATTTTTCCTGAAAATAACAGCACAAGCCTTTCCGTCCGAGGCAATCTACAGCTTGTACTCGTGGTACAAACTGTAGATTGCCATTTGTCTTGCCTTCTTATTTGACTATTTGCAGCATGCACTCCGACTTACGGTATCTCCGGCGTAAACCACCCGATATGTTCCATTTGGCCATTCATCAGTCTGGTAACGGCAAAAGGCAGAACCCCGATGTGATTGATCCCGTAAGACTGCTGCCCACCCATTTTCCCAATCCCAGTTGAGGCTTCAATTCGATCCATTTTCTCCCAGGTCTTGGCTACCGCAGTAGGGTCAAGGCTTTGCGCTTTTTCAATGGCCTTTACCATCCACCAGAACGAATCCCATTGCCTCACGTAATCGAAATTGCACTCTCCATATTTTTCTAAAAGCATTTTCCTGATTTCTCTTATCATTGGGGTCATATCCGGGCTGGCTACATCCGGAGCGGGAACAATACAATGAGTTGCTAAACCTTTACCAGCGAGCATGAGAACCACTTCTGGAGAGGTAGGGGAAAGATTGAAAAGTGGGCCATCAAAACCCAGTTCCCTGGCTGATTTCAGGATCCCTCCCATCAGGTGGGGAAGTGCGGTGCAATATATTGCGTCGGGTTTGGAATTCAGGACCCCAGTTAACACCGGGTAAAAATCCTTCGTAGTAACTGCGTACATGTTCAAACCAAGAACCTCAAGCCCGAGTGATTCCGCTGTCTTTTTCGTTTCTTCAAAAAGGAAATCGGCAGCGGGTACATCGAGAAAAAGCATGGTGACTTTTTTAGCGTCGGGGTAAGCTTTGACTTGATATTTGAGAAGTTCCGGAGCAAAATCCCGGGGAACAATGGGGACCCTGAACGTATAGGGGGTCTTGGGATTTAACTCCATTGGTGCACCCTCGCCATGCCAGATGCTGCGCAACACGCGAGCTGGCTCGGTGATCGATGCCACGGCCGCGGTCTGCATCGGGCTAATGGAGCCGACGAGATACTTAACCTTGTGGAACTCAACGAACTTGGTCGCCGCAGCTATGGCAGAGTCCGCGGTATCTTTCTGGTCCTCAATAATCAGTTCAATCAGGTATTGCTCGCCTTTAATGGTAATTCCACCTTTGGCGTTAATCCAGTCCGCACACAGTTGTGTTGTCCTTGAATGGGGTATCGCCGCCGTAGACACTGGCCCGGTAAGGGCAGCTATGACCCCAATCTTCAGTTTCTTCGCGTCAGGGGCGGCGAACGCTTCTTTTGCAGAAATGCCCAATGTCAACCCCCATATCAACACTATCACCAATGGAATGAGAGATAACTTTTTCATCGTTTGCTCCTCCTACATGTGATCGGTTTTAGCTCGCTTGTGATATGATTCCCCCTAAATTAGGATTTACCTTGGTTTACCACCTCCTTTCACAATCTGCCAAAGCAGGTTATTTCATCAGGGCTACCTATTGCCAAGGTCAAGCCAATAATCCCAGAAAGTATTAGGTCAGTTATCTTCTGCCCCTTATTAACAGGTATCCTTACCAATTCCCTTACGCTCTACAACCGAAGCAGCTACTCTTTCGCTGTGATATAGCCAAAGGAGTCTGATGTTCCATTGGGATCAAATGCTTTCTTGA
>JABXGX010000159.1 GCA_016550405.1 archaeon
CGTTCTTGACCACCATCAGCAGGTATGGATTGACAACATTTGCGTTGATAACAATCCAGAGAACGGACCAGATCCCATTGACCCCGCTTTAAACACTGAAACAATTAATAAAATTCCGCCGGAAGTTCTGCTCGTAACGCCCTGGGCTATTGGTTTATGCTTAGTAGTAGGAGGATTAGTAGTTTGGCGACACCGCCAAAAGAAAGTGAACATAAAACCAGGAGAAGAACTCAAAGAATAATGTCATCAGGTTGATTATCGATCCAGATTCTCACACAGAGCCTTCACGAAGAATAGTTACCCGAGTCGAATGTTTTCAAAAATACACACTCCATCCGTGCAGGACGCGAATACCAGGGCGGCATCCGCTTCCCTGGTATTCCCACTTTCTTTTACACGTATCGACTCAGTTGATTTCTTATCCGAAACCCGAGTTCGATAGGCTAGCATGTGCGCCGTTTCCAGTAGCGCACCCAAAATCAGCGTGGAAAGTCTGATTTCCACACATTATGATTCAGTTACCAAAAAACAAGACTTGCCAGTTGCGCTGCCTTTTTCGTTCTGCATAGGGTCGTAAAACATTCGAAATTTCTCGTCTTGTGTCCTCTTTGTACCCTGAATAGGTGAATATTGCTTAAATGGTAGGAATCACAGAATATCTCAGGTCACCTGTAACCATAGATACCCCGTTGAAATCCGAATAAATAAATACGATACAGACGATTATGGCTCAGGTTGGAGGGTCTCTAAATGAGAAAACGGCTATGCTTTGCAGCAATGCTGTTCGTAGCATTGCTTTGCGTTGCGTTTACGATTCCCGATTCCAGCACTGCAATCATCAAATTTGTTGAGAACTTCCCTAATCTGGACAAGTGGACGATTCGGGAGGGTGGATTTGTAATTCAAAATGGTCGGTTAACCGCAACTGAATCCTATCAGAACTATATTACAGCCCCTAGTGATACGATTTATGGTTTCTGGAACTTTACCGTATGGGTTGACCGAACAGATGGTCACAGGCGGTGGACTGTGTTCTTCATTGCCGATGGCGATGCGTTTGACGGATTTCCACTTAATGCGTATTTCTTAGAATATCGGATAACGGGATATAGTCATTGTCGTCAGAGTGTTCCTCATATATTCGAATTACGGAAACGGGTGGATGGTATTCGTTATTTGTATGGTGGACGGGAAGAGAATAGCACTCCATCCAAACAGATTGAAAGGATCCAGGTCGAAATCGTCCGACAATATGACCTGCACCTTTACGTCTGGCTCAACCGCTCGTCACCTAACGAAAAGTACATGGAGACTTGGGGAAGCGCTCATGAAACTCCCCAAATTAACACCAGTTCGGTTTTTGGTATCAGAATGCGGGAAAATTACACACAATGGATTGGTAATATTACGATCAATAATGACCCCAGTAGCGGTCCTCCTCCACTTAGCGATGGTGGTGGTTATATTCCCCTATTCTTACTTGTAACCCCATGGGCTATTGGGCTTTGCCTCGTGGTAGGGGGGCTGATAGTTTGGTGGCGACGTCAGAAGAAGATGACCTTCACACCAGGTGAGAAAATCCAAGATTCAGAATGAAATGTGAAAGGCAGGTATCCGGGTGACAGGGTAGATATTTAAGGAGCTCTGAGAATTATCCCCTTGGTCTGTTATTCGAAAGTTACGCGGCTCTTAGCTACTTACTCGCGTATGGGTATCTGTGGGTCACGGCGGCTTTTCAGACTCACAGATCAGCAAGCTACTTCAAGGTCATAATCGTGTCAAGAAACCAAACACAAAAACTTGCCAACCTCCGCCCCTATCAACGGGGCATTACAATCACCTTCCAAGTTATCAAAACCGAAGCTGTGCGAAAAGTACAAAGTCGAAATGACGGGTCAAAACATCAAGTCGCGGATATGCTCATCGGGGACGAAACTGGTGTGATGCTGTTAACACTATGGGATGATGAAATTACCCAAGTCGAACCTGGAAAGGTCTTCCGCATCGATGGGGGACAATCTGGGTTATTCCAAGGTCGGCTGCAGGTTAGTCTGGGACGAAGTGGAAAACTCGGGCCATCAGATCAAAGCATCGCTGAAGTGAACACAGAAAGGAACTTGTCTTCGCAATCACGGTCTCTGGCAAAGGAGTCGAAAAGCAAAAAGCGATCTGGAACTCGCTCTAATCCACCAACTCGTAGAGGTCGGGGTTTCAAGTGGTCACGAATCGATCGTGAATCCAACTGAGACCTTATTTCTAGGATTTTTTCAGGATAATAAAAAAAGAAAACGGGAGGTCATGCCAGAATATTTTGTGGCATTGCCTCCTTGTATTAGAAAGTGGTGTTAGTAGCGACCTCGACCGCGATCTCGGTCTCGTCCGCCACGGCGTGAACCGCCGCCACCACGACGATATCCACCGCCACCACTATAGCCCCGGCTGTAGCCGCCATAGCGGCGTGGGGGGCGTTCGTGTTCGGCAGCAGAGAGATCGTTGTCCATGTCGACTTCTTCGATATCACTGTCTGCGTCTTTCAGTTCGCCATACCGTCCGATGTTCAATCGGAGATGGCCTTGGAACAAGCTGGTGTAACCGTTTTCGAGACGATAACTTTTGTCTTGTTCGACGGTGTCGATCATATCGTCCCATAAACTAATAATTACGGTGCCAGTGGAGTCACCGGCACGAGCGTCAAGGACTCGATGGGTTTCCCCGTCTTTACGGGAGGTGACTTCGCGTTCTTCGCCTTTTTCGACGACTTTGAAGGTGATGTTCAAACTTTTCATACTGGGTCGCAGATCTGCGACTGTTGCCTCTACAGGCTCTCGATCGTAACTCATTTTCGGTACCACGTGTCTATATCAAATCAGGATCCAAAAAGAGAACGTAACTCGGGACTCTACCATACTTGGATTTGTGCCCAAACACAATTCGCCATTGGGTGCTGATACACCTGCCAAACGTTCACCCCTATAAAAAACCTTGCCTCTGCGCGCTTTCATTACCAGAATTAGTGACATTCCATTTGGCTCATGTGCACGTTCCAAAACAGTCGTCTTTTTCCTGTTTTCAGACGTTTTGGACCCTATATAGTACCCGTCAATAGAAATCCCGCCACTACTAGCCTTTTTCCAAGCTTATTGTCCACACAATTGGAGGGGCGACCCAACAAGGAGCTAGGATGACATGAGGTATTCGAATTTGATCAAAGAATATCGGCGATTGCGTTCTATCTGTGAAGATGAACTCTTTTCAAATCAAACCTTTGAAAAGGCGGTCACAATGTATGAAACTAATCAAATTTGAATCCTCCTCGCCCGACCACTTGACGAATCAGGGCGGATCCGGATGGACATCGAGGTGGTTCTTCCTGAAAAGATGTGAGGGCTGGACGCCAATCTATCCTCCAAGGAGTTACCCACACCCGATCAATCTGAACTTCGTTGGTCTCTCGAAGAAACAAGTCGACTGTTTCAATATCTTCTGGACCTCCAAAAAATCGGATTTGATCTTGATTTCTTCAACGACGAGGGGGTCTCCGTAGCTTCATATTACATCAACAAAGAACCGAGCAAGACATTGTTCACTCAGAGTAACCCCCCCAAATTAAAGTGAATTAGTCTTTCAGATTCCTTCTGTTCTTCTTCTCTTCCTAAACAGCCATAATTGGCCATGAAATCGCTGTTTTAGAACTCCTTTAAACCAAAGATGTGGATACTAGATTAGATTACTGATGATTAAACCAGCTTACGAAATAATCACGTTGAGAGTTCCGCTTCCATACATGGCTTGGCAGAAGCGAACAACAGAGTCAAGTAAATCATAGGTACGCACTTGGGCACGGTACCAGGGAGTATCAATTGTGAAGAGCTGTTGGTCTGCAGGAGTCACTTGAACATCAATATCCTGTCCTTGGTGTGTTACGTATACCCATTGATAGATAACTTGCTCTTCTTCATCTTGAGGAAATTGAGTGATTTGCTGCGGTTCGTGTCCCATATCTTTGGTTGCCATTTTTCCATCACCATCATTTGTGATGTTCCTGAGAACATATAACCAAAGAGCAGCATTGCATATCAATCAAGGGGAGCTTAGGAGTGCAAGAATAAACCCTGAAAACCGATTTTTTGCTGATTTTTGAACAATCCGGTGTAAAAATCCTGTTCTTCTGTGTTAGATGGCTGAGAAGCGTGAACATGAATGGATATATACTTCTTTTGCCTGAATGTACAGATACTTGGAGGGTTCGGTGGCCCCCTTGGACCTGGTTGATAAAGGCATCATTGCTGAATTAGAAGGCAATTGTCGGCAATCCTATCGGGCGCTAGCTCGGAAAATAGGCGTATCGAGTAAAACCATTCGAACCCGTATTGAAAAACTAGTAGAACTCGGTGTGATTCAACGGTTTATAGTTGAACTGAACCCTGAGATTCTCGGGGCACACCTAGTTATTGCTGAGGTATCAACCCTCGGATCTGAAGATACCCATGAATTCATTTACCAAATTGGTCAGAGCCCGGTCGTGCGGTTAGTGTCGCGCTTAGCAGATGGCAAATATGATGTAGAAGCGGAGGTTCGGGGCAAGATGGGAACCGTGAACTTCGGACAATTTCTCCACGGGCTTGACCGTGTATCTGATGTTGAAATTCATGATGTTATCGAAATGCACCCTCACATAACCACGGAGGCATTTGTGAAACCCCAGGCCCTGAACTTTGATTTTACGAAACTCGAATTGAACGTATTACGGTGTCTACGGGAAAATCCTCGGATGCCGGTCGTTGATATTGCACGACGAACAGAAATGACCGCAAAGCGGGTTCGCATGGTGCTTCGCCAATTACAAGCCTCTGGCACTCTGCGCTTTACCCTAGAATGGCTTCGGAGTTCTGGCGATCAAATCGAGTTTCGGAGCCGGACCCGCTACAATACGCAAAATACCAGTCCCCGAAAATTCGTCACATGGCTTGAGCAACGATATCCTCTAGAATATTGGACTTCATATCTTCTTACCGACGAGCCTACATTACTCCTTGATTTTGCTGTCGATACATTACAACATGTTGAAGCTGTCGACTTGGAGCTCAAGGAGTCTCCCTATAGCACCATGGTTCACACCACGATTATGTTTCCGCACCGAAAATTCTCTGGGTTGGGTGAAAATCAACTCAACTCACTGCTTGACACCTAGCTCGAACCCACTATGGGCAAAATACCAGAATTTATACCAATCAGTGCAAAAATCGTCGCCCTGAAACTGGTTTCTGCCTTTTTTTGCACAAAGTAGCTCCCGTCGATTGATATGCGATTCTGAGGTTAGATTAGTCACCAAACAACTGGGTTGCTTCCTCATAAAGGCGGCAATCACTTGGAGGGATTCGCTAATGAAACCAAAAACAAAGAAAATCCTCTTGCTCGGAATTGGGCTTACCTTCCTTTTTGCTATGGTGATCGTCCCAATGGGTGTTGCGATTGCAATTCGCCCAACACTATTACCCCGCATTGGTCCAGGACCTGGAATACCGGAAATTGTTGAAAGTGACCCTTTTAGTGGATATGACTGGGGCTTCCTAGGCTGGGACGGCACATATGCCAGCGATGCTGAGTTTACCATATTACCCAAATGATAATGTTAGAACAGCAAAGGGAGTCGTCCAACTATCCGATACAATTGGAGGGGAGAGCGGCTCTCCCCTCACTCACCTTTTTTGAAGACTGAATCTATCATTTTGTTGTTGAATTTTGCCAGCCTCGGAGAGCTCTTCGAGGTGAAGCTGAATCATGATACGCTCCCAGTATCGTAAAAGGGGTTCTTGATATGGAAATCGTTGATAGATTGGTTTAGCTTCAACCAGCTGGTCTAATGTTCTAGGTGATTCGAGTAAGTCGAGGATTCTGGTATTGCGCTCATCGAGCCGATCGGAATATCTCTTCCATTCTGAAGAAATCTTTGAAGTTATGATTCCGCGGTGAGAGGAGACCACCATTTTAGTGGGTAACTGCTTTAGTCGGGCAATCGATTGACGGAATTCTTTCAAGCTAGATTCCTCGTGGCCATACCAAGGGAATGGGGTGAGGTCGTAATCAAAAGCAAACAGAATGCGCTTCGGTTCGTAGTAAAAGCAATAGTGATCAATTGTATGGCCTGGTGTAAAGAGTGGGGTGAGGACTATCTCTCCAAAATGGAAGGGCGTGTTTTCATTATAACTGTGTGTGGGTCGGCAATTTTGGAATCCCATATGGGTTTGGGCAAAGTGTCGCCAAATCGGTGCAAGGACATCGCCAACAAATCGGTAGGAAAGCCCGATGAGGTCGCCACTTGTGCTGAAGGTTTCTTGAGGAACAAAAATGCGAAGATCTTGGAATACCCAGTTTCCTGCAGAGTGATCAGGATGTGTATGTGAATTGATAATGCAATCAATTTCAAATTCACGTTTGAGTGCTTCTAGCCGGGAAATCCCACAGCCAGTATCAATTAGCACTGTTTCTTCTGACATAATGAGGAAGGAGTGGGCTCGAGGAAATCGGCCTTCATTCTCTCCTTGAACGAGGAAGATTTGGTCAGTAATGGGTTCCAAGAATTCTTTAGCCATTGGAGTCTCACACCAAGCTTAACAGGTTTCATCAATTAAGTTGTTGGATGAGGCATCACTGGACTAAGGATTTGAGCATTTTGGAGAGTCTAAGTTGGTTGCAGTATAGACACCTGTGTCGCCTGCGGTTCAACGTAGATGTTAAACGCCATACGCATGGTTATAGCTAAATCCTTCTGGGTTCGTACCTTTTTGCAGCAAAGGAACCGAGCTGAAAGCTGGCTCCGCTTTTATAAATTCTGGAGAACGGAACGGGATGTGAAATGAAGATGCAGGTTACGCGAGGTACTCAATTCCCAATAGGTCCCCAAATTACCTAATTCATTCATTACCTATCAATTGCAAGAGAGTTAATCCTCTTTGTCGAGAATTTTTAGCTGTCGTATTTGTGGCTCTTGGAATAATCTTTTGGCTCTCGGGATGGAACTCTTCCCGGGGATGGTAGATGGTTCTTGGTGGGATTATCCTTTTTTCTAGCCATGCAAGGGATGGCTTGGAATACACCTTGGCTAGACATTCTTGGCTGAAAGCTAACTTGGTAACAAAGCTAGGATTAAAGGCAAAGGTAGTGGACTAGCTGTTTGGTCATATTGATGAGGTCATCAATCTGCACCCATTCATCTGGCTTGTGGGCGGAAAGATTCTCAAATGAGGCTGCACCGATGCCGATGATGCTGTCGATGCCACACGCCTGAGTGATAAAGCCCATATCAGTTGAGGCCGCTCCCCCTCCGAGGATGAAGTCACTGTCATGATAATTGTGAACGGCTTTGAGGGCTTCACGCATCTTCAAAGCGAACTGGCTGGTCGTATCAGCCTTGAATGGGCGATAGGTATGGAGAACAGATGTTTCGACGCTGAGTGCTTTACTATTCACTCTTCCGCGTGCTATGGCTTGTTCGATTTCATCTACAACTTGTTCATACGTTTCTTCCGGAATGTAGCGACGATTGACGACTACATGGCATTCTGCAGGGACAATATTGCTCTTATTTCCTCCATGAATAATATCGATGTTAAACATGGGGGTGACCATGTCAGAGGGGGCCCCGAACGATCGTAACAGCGGGATAAGTGGTATAGCTGATTCACGTTTCTCCACTTCGTCTTTTAGCTTCAGGAGCTCGGCGAGGATTGGTATCATGGCTTCAATGGCATTGATGCCCATGAAGTTCATCCCCGAATGACAGCTTCGACCTTTTACGGTTATTTTCACGTCCACATTTCCAGCAACACCTGCAACGATGAGAGGAACCTGCCCACCAAGTTCAGTGTTGATAACATGTCCTTGGACATAACCTTCCTTTGCGAGATGGTAGATTCCAGGGTACATGCCAATTTCTTCGTCTGTGCAGAAGGTGCAAATCAAGTCGTAATGGGGTCGAAGTTTAAGTTCATGGATGGTTTCCATCGCTAGCAGAATGGCTGCGATACTGCCTTTCATATCGATGGCGCCTCGTCCAAAGAGCTTACCATCTTCGACTACGGGATTGAATGGATCCTTTGTCCACGGCTCTTCGATTGGCACGACATCCATGTGCGCATAAATAGTCACAGGTTCCTGACGATGATGGGTTTGTCGAGCAATTAGATTAGTTCGCGGGCCTTCAAGAGGAAGGGGAATTTTTGTGATTTCGTCTGAGGGAACTATGACGCGCTCGGTTTGGAACTCTAGCTTTTGAAGATGGGTTTCAAGGAAGGCAACAATTTCTTCGTAATTGTCTCCTGGAGGCACAACTGTTGGTATGCGAATAAGGTCTCCCAACAGGGTGATTAAGTGGCCACGTTTGGTTTCGATATGTTGGAAAACCGTATCTGGGCTTGGTCGTTGGGTGGGTGACTCTTTCTTTTGGGCATCTAAACTAGGTGTTGAGTTTGTAATGGTTTTCACATTAAATGGGTGTCAGGTACACACAAAAACCCCCTAATTGTTTAGCAAAAAGTGGATAATGTGTTCTTAACTAATCAGTATTTTTTGGTGTGCCCTCCGAAACGCCTTTACCTACTAACTGCGAGGGAAAATCGATGAATTCAGTTCGACCGGCCTTCACTCGCCATGCCGAGACAGTCCGTGATTACATCGTTGCCTTGTTCCAAGTGGATTCAGGGATATATAATATCGACCAGCTTAAGACAATTCTGCAAGAGCCTGATACCACAGTACGTCTCGAAACCGAATGGCTGCAATCTCTCCTCAAACTCCTACTCTATGTTGAGGAATATACTACTTTAGTTCAAAATTGGGGGAATCACACCCTTGGTCTGTTGAAAAATCTAGGCGCGAATAAGCGAGAACTTAATCTGTATGAGAATCGCCACATCACTGCGTCTCAAATCCTACAAAAGAAGCATTTTGATCAGAACTACCTCCGATGGGTCCTAGAAGATGCTGCACAAGAATTGGACCCATTGATTGGCACTGCCCACCAACTCATTAACAATTTCACTTATTTTGCCAACCTAATCGAGCGATTTGGTGGTCCTTTTCTATCAAATATCCACCAAATCGCCACTGCGTGGGAAGCGAATGCCCGTCGTGACTTCTTGGTGCCCCTTTCGACCATTCTTCAAGAAATTGATACTCAAGGGGATCCCTCCATTACCTTGCAGCAGTTTGCTCGTTATCTTGATACCATTGCTCAGGTCGTATCGGTGATGCCGATGTTTGTCACTGAATCCGATGGTATCGCAACCTATTCACCTGAGGTCCTCAAATCGGGTCAACGGTTCATTACTCAACTCATTGATGGGATAGAACACCTTCGGCAATTCGTCCAACTCCGTTCACAAGTGTATTCAGTATTGATTAACGAGCAATCAGCCCTTTGGAATGCCGTGCTGCCCAAGGATACCCCCGTAGAGCATGTCCTTATTACACTGGGACTTAACCCGGCACAGTCCGTCGAGGATCTAATCCCAAACCCATTTCCCGTCGATACTCTACCGTTAGCCTTTCAACAAGCAGCGGAAGCTTTGGCAATTTGGGAATCAACGATTAATGCCTCAATCCCTTATCTCAATAAGGCACTGATTCTTAACCAGATATTACAATCTCCAGCAGTCGCAAAGTTCTTACAGGCAGATCAACGTCGGCTTGAACTGTATCATGAATGGCATCCACGTATCACAGAGACGTTTAAGACTCTCCAGAAATCACTGTAATTTAATTTGGCTTCTTTTTCTTTCCTTTGACTTTTTCTCGAATAAAATCACGAATTTCTTCCAAATCTTTACCAACTATGTCTATCTTTTCAAGATGAGCTTCGCCTAATCCTTGTTCGCCTGCCATTTTGAGCATCTTACTTTTCAATGGGTCCGTATCTAAGAGTGCAAAAGCCACAGCATCAACCGCTACCGCATCCCGACCAACAAGAAACAAATTCAATGGAATTCGGTTTTCTTTCTTCGCTGCAGGGGTTGGCAACACTGACGTGCCATCAATAGCCGCCAAATCGATTCCTCCGACGGCTTCGAATAAGCTGAGAACTACAGACTCCAAATTCTTATGGTAAACGGCTTTCTTCCTCATGGGCAGTAAACCAAATAGATTCTTGATGACCGAGCCTCTTGAATAGCGTCGTAAAATGTGAGAGCTAATTAAGACTCGGTCTTCAAAAAGAAGATGTGAAAGGGCCATCTCCTCTCCCGCAATATCAACATTCCTGGTGTTGGTATCTTCAGAGAGGTTGAAGGGCACTACTCGTTCTGTGAAGAGATCCTTCCATATTTGTAGGCGCTCGCTGCCTATACCCCGATAGTTGTCGGATTCAATTAACCAGATCTTGGGTGCACGGGGAAAATTGTTTACGACAGCACGAGCCACAGGGATAGTTGTATATGCTTCCTGTCTTGGGTCAAATACTCCCAATTTATACAGCACTTCACGCTTTGGTGTATTGAGATCTGCGATACCGCCAAGCAATTTGAGTGCCTTTTCAAAAGAAGCTGCCGCATCTTTCCCAATTTCCATTAGTGCCACTTTCACCATCATCTATCACTTCCAAAGTGTTACACTAAGAACACCTCAAAATCTCAGACGAATCTATAAATCTATTTACTGGGACCCAGCATTTACTAACGAACCTGAAATGACAGATACGTGTGGATTCTATTGGGTATTGGACGGAAAACTCGCTGGATCCGGGTATCCGGGAGCTTGTTTGAACTGGATTTTCCAGGAGCAAGGAATTCGGGCGATTCTTTCACTGCAACCGCTTGCCCCAAAGGATTTCGAACAAGCCCAAGACATGGGAATCCTAGTTCAAACAGAGCCTATACTCGATTTCACTGCAGGCTCTCCTGCACAACGGAACAGAGCCCTACACATAATCAATGATTTTCAATCCCAAGGTCTTCCAACACTTGTCCACTGCCAAGGAGGCTTGGGACGCACAGGAATGATTCTAGCCCTTTACTTAGTTCGAGAAAAGGGGTTTTCAGCGGATTCGGCCATCAAAAAGATCCGCACACTCAGGCAAGGTTCAATTGAACCAGGCACCGGACAAGAAGAAGCTATTCGGGCCGCAAAAGAAACGAAATAAGGAAATTACTTCTCACATATCCCTTGTTCCAATGTTCGCAACAAAGAAAAATAAAGAAAGTATTATTAAGCAGACTCTGGATTCTCGGTGATCCGCATGTGTAAAATCTGTACTGCCCATGGAGCTGGCAAAAAATGGTTTGAAGTCAAACGTCATGTAGAAGTAAAATACGCTAAGGAGATGGGCTTCGAACCCTGGGAAAAAGACCATTGGCATTATGTTCACCAACAATATGCCCAACTTGCTGCTCAAGCCGGCGATGCCATGGCAAACCCCGCTATGGCTGATTCCATTCGAAAAATGATGGACGATATGATTTTTCAAATTCATCCTCTCGAAAAAGGCGTCACTTTCACATTTCCCCAAGGGCATGGTGCCCAAGTGCTAACGCGCGAAGAGATTGAAGGTGTAATCAAGCTCTCCGGAGAACCCTATCTTGTCGAATGCCTTTGTCGGAAAATGATAAACGGCGCAAACGATCGGTGCTGCATCCCATTAGGGCTCCATGGCGAAACTGCGGAGATGTTTCCATCGAAAGATGAAAAAGTAGAACGTATTAGCGTCGAAGAAGCCATTGCATTAACTAGGCAGTTCAACAAGGAAGGGCGTGTTCACACCTTAGCTGGAACGCCTTTACCTATGGCGATGGCGGTCTGTAACTGCGAACTGCCCTATTGTATTGCGCTCCGACCTCGAGTTGATATGGGCTTCAAGTACATCATCAGAAGTCACTGGGTCGCAAAGGTTGATGTCGACAAATGCGTTGGCTGTCGGGAATGTCTTTCCCGCTGCCAATTTGGAGCAGTGACCTTTTCAAATGCCACCGAACGTGCCAATATTGACATGTGGAAATGTTATGGCTGTGGTCTTTGTCAGGAAGCCTGCCCAGAGAACGCAATTGAATTAATTTCGCGGGAATCCCTTCCCGCTTTGAAGGATTGGTGGTAGAGATGCAAAATCACTACAACGTCGAATGGTCTAATGAAAAGTGTCAAAACGCCATTGATTGCGTTCGGTGCCTCCGTGCCTGCCCTCAAGCAGTATTTGCCTTGTATGCCCCAAACCGGGAAGAAGGTGTTCCCCCTACCGAATATGTGATTTCACCGGCCATGCAAATGTTTTGCAATGGATGTAATGCATGTATCGAAGCCTGTCCCGTAGGTGCGCTTAAGGTCTATCCCAAAGCTGAAGCACAATAAGCTGAATTAAACTTGCGTCCTACAACCGAATGTGTAAATCATCGGGTCAATTTCTTTTATAGCTTCAGCTCTTCAATTTTCGCTAGGATGTCATCGACATGTCCAGTGATGTTTACTTTGGGCCAGATAAACTGGATGATGCCCTTCCGGTCAATAAGAAAGGTCACACGCTTTGCCATGCCGATTCCTGGGGTTTTCACGCCATAAAGATCAACTATCTTCTTATCTGCATCTGCAATTAGAGGATACGACAGTGCATGTTTAGACTTGAACCCAGCCTGTCTCTTCACATTATCTGTGCTTACTCCAATCACTTTGGCACCTATCCCAGTCAACCGGATCATGTTATCCCGAAAGGAACAGGCCTCCTTTGTACAACCAGAGGTGTAAGCACGGGGGTAAAAGAACAAGATCACTATGTTCCCTTTCAAACTTGCAAGTTCTAATTCCTTTTCCTCATCGGTAGTTCCAATAAAATTGGGGGCAACTTGCCCCACATTAGGCATACCCATCACGGTCACCTCACGCCCATGAGAAATGCTTGCATCTATTATTCATTACGCTCTTCTTAGATTTCCTGTTTTAAACGGGTTTAAACTGGCTCTTTCGAGCTCCACATACAGGACAAACCCAATCTTCAGGAATATCAGCAAAAGCTGTACCTGGGGCAATCCCATGTTCGGGATCCCCCTTTTCAGGATCGTAAACCCAACCACAAACCTCGCATTGATATTTACCGTTATTTCCTGAGGAAGACTCGGGCTTGGAAGTCGGTGGGAGATAAGTGGCTGCCCGTTTGGAGGTTTTTCCCCCCTTCACTTCATGATAATAGGCGTAGGTCAACGGGTTTCCCTCTTTCAGTCTCTTTGCGCCTTTTACTTCTCCAATGAAGAGTGTGTGAGTGCCAACATCTACTTGATCGGTCACTTTTACTTCAATGTAGGCAATCGCATTATCGACAACAATGGGGCAATCTTTGATGCCATCTAGAAACTTGACGTTCTGAAACTTATCCAGTTCACGACCAGAGCGAAACCCGAACCGGCCGATGAACGCAATCGGAGTTGTCTCAGCAAGTATTGACACAGACAACATCCTGCTCTTCTCAATAAGCTCGTGAGTCAGATTCTTCTTATTGATACTCACTGCAATCTGGATTGGGGAAGCAGTTATTTGAAAAACAGTATTTACGATCTGTCCATTCACCTGCTCATCCACTCTGGCGGCGACAACATACATTCCATAACTGAGAAGATTCAGAACCGAAATATCCAATTCAGTATCCATCCTCATCAACTCCGCAAGAAACCTGTTAAAAATGCTAATTTTCTGGTTCGATCAGATAGTTGCAGTCTTTCACAATGTAAGTAAATTGCTTGATCATCCTTAGTGCCTCTTGATAACTTGCCACACGATGCCTTGCAGAAGGTTCAAGCATTTCATCAAGGCTGCTGTTCAGCTCATTCACTTTTTCCTTTTCAAGGTGAACAGTACGCGGCTTACAGTTATCTATTAACGACTTTTGGTTCGACATTCCTTTCACCATTTATCAATTCTTAGAAAGGCGAAAATTTACTAGGATCACTCATACTTCGGGGTCTCTGATATAGAAAGAGGCTATTTATCTATTCCGTGATTACAAAAACATCAGACGAACCAGGCGATGAGTGCCCGTAGCCTTTTTATATGGGGGTTGGTTTGGGGAAAGAAGCAGGTCAAAAACTCTTAATCATTTTCTCTTGTGGCTACCTCACCATTGCGGCAGACCTTGAGGAAGGATTTAGTTGGAAGCCTAGTATAGAAGCAACGTGGTACCCAAAATGAGCTACGATCGAGAGCCTGTCGAGGCTACAGTCGCAGAACTGCGACCTTATATGAAAAGTTTGAACATCACCTTCAAAGTTATTGCGAAGGGTGAAGAACGCGAAGTCCAATCGAAAAAAGATGGCGAAACTCACCGAGTTGTTGACGCGACAGCCGGTGATGCCACTGGTGTTGTCTTGCTGAGTCTATGGGATGATAACATCGAAGCTATTGACGTCGATAAAACCTACCGTCTAGAAAAAGGCTACACTAGCCTCTTTCAAGGACATCTCCGTCTCAACATTGGTCGCTACGGTGAAATCAGCGAAGCCGAGGATGCCATAAAAGAAATTGATACAGAAAACGATCTATCCGCTGCGGAGCACGAACAACGCTACCGTCGACGCAGCTTTGGCGGTGGACGTGGTGGATACCGGCGTGGCGATCGACGCGACCGCGGAGATCGTGGGGATCGCGAGGATCGCGGGCGACGTTACTAATTCTCCCTTACTTGTCCTTAACAACCTTCATGTCTCCTCCAGAGGCGTGAAGGTTCCTCTTTCTCTTTTTTCATCTCCGCTGAATACTGTTCTCAACTAGAGCTTGTGAAGAAATCTCCGCAAGATACAATTCCAATCCCGCCTTATCTATTCGGCTTCCTGTCTTTTGAAAATTCAAATGTTGAAAATAGAACTGTTGAGCGCGCGGATCAAGAGAACTTACTGTTGCTTTAATCTTGTCAAGTCTGTGCGTTATTGCGTATTGAGCTAGTTGTTGGAGAAGCCAGGTTCCCACACCCTGACGGGAAGGAATTGCACAGATAAATCGAATAACGAGCTCTGTTGGGCGTTGATAGAAATCAACAAGTCCCCTCACCAGGTCGTTCGATATCGCAAGCCAAACAAACCTGTTCTCTTTGACACTCAAGGCTGTTTGCAGATGTATTTCTAGTGACTCCACTAACTATTCTAACGACTCAGAAGAGCCCGGCGGGTCTTCCATCAATAGCCCCTGCGCATAGATTCGCGCTGCCGCTTCGAGATTATACTTAGAAAGCAGCGATATCTGCAACCCCTTTGTCTGTGAGATTAGAACCACCTCATGTATCTCGAGAGCAATTTTGCTAATACACCTGCTCCTCTCTCGAACTATCACTGTACTTAAGATATACGGGTACTATCAGATGGTTAGGACACTTATGGTTTGTTTATAACTAATGTGCGAAATTGTGATGCCAATGCCCATCGATTCCGACTTCCAAAGAAATTGGAAACAGGCGAACCGCCATCGCAACCATTGGATATGGCAATCTGACAGTTCGCATTACGGGATTCATGGAACCCGGGTAGCCGTTGACTTTGATGAGTGCACTGGCTGCTTGAAATGTATCGCAGTCTGCCCCGAAGACGTTTTTGAGCCATTTAAGGTCGAATCCGGGCAAATCAAAGCGGATCCCGTTAAAGAAATGGCATGTCTGGAATGTCTTGCATGTGAAATGGTGTGTCCGGAGGATGCAATATTTATTATTCGAGCCGAATCCGAGTCCGATACCTTAAGCGCTTTATTAGACTAGTAATATAGGGTATGCAAATACTCGGAAGTATTCTCGAAAAGAGGTGTCCGTATGTTTGATATTTTACTCACTGACAGTGAACGGCAAATCCGAGATGAAGTTCGGGAATTTGTACGTAATGAAGTTGATCCCAATCTAATCATTCGGATGGACGGAAATGAGCAAGAATACCCGTATGAATTCATAAAGGCGGCCACGAAGGCGAATCTCATCGGTCTACGATTTCCAAAGCAATACGCGGGGCGCAATCTTAATTGGGTCTCTGAAATGCTGGCCATCGAAGAAATTGGGGTATTGGGAATCGCTTTAGGCTGCGCTTACTCCCTTCCAAGCATTGTAGGGGAAGCTATCAACCTCTTCAGTTCATCTGATCAAAAGAAAGCCTACTTGGCTCCAACGCTACAGGGTGAAAAAATTTGTGCAGAAGGACTCACTGAACCGCGTGGTGGGTCTGATTTCTTTGGCACAATAACCTCTGCGGTTGCGCAGGGTGATCATTTTATTATCAATGGGGAGAAACGGTTTGTAGCGGGTGGCATCGGCGCTGATTATTTCTTAATATATGCAAAGACCAACACAAAGGCGCCGCCTCATAAGTCACTGAGTGCTTTCCTCGTAGATCGCGATATGGGTGTGGAAGTCGATGAACACTACAGCCTTATGGGCTGCCGAGGGATGGGAGCGGCCCGAATTGTCCTAAAGGATCTCGAAGTGCCTAAAACGAACCTGATTGGAAAATTGGATGGTGCTACGGATATTTTCAATGCTATGATGGTGCCTGAACGACTTACCTCAGCTGCAGGAGCAATTGGGTTAGGGCGCGCGGCATTAGAACTTGCTATCCGTTATGCTGCACGACGCGAAGCCTTTGGCAAAACCATTAGCCGTTTTGAAGGCATCAGCTTCAAAATAGCTGATTGTGCCACCGCTTTGGATGCCGCGCGAGGGTTGGTCTACCGTGCTGCACGTCTTGCTGATGCAAGAAAGCCCAGTCGGAAAGCTATCTCTCAAGCTAAGCTCTTCGCTACAGAAGCGTGTCTTCAATCTGTTTCAG
>JABXGX010000160.1 GCA_016550405.1 archaeon
CAAAGCCAAACCCTTGAACTGCTAACGAGCCATAAAACCTGTGGTGAACGCAAACAATGCAGGGTGATTATTTCAGCTGGCTAAATAACATAGGTAATGTTGGCTGGTTTCTAGCCGCATTCGGCATCATTCTTATTATCGTCCTTCTCTTGTATTGGATAGGTAAACGTATTGCACCTAATAATCCCACGAAGGAAAAGTTAACCACGTACGCGTGTGGCGAAGATCTCGCTCCGTCGAAGGCCCAATTTCACACGCAACTTATCCGTTATGCCGTTTATTTCACTATCTTTGATATCGTTGCATTTGTTCTTGCGACATCAATGGGCATTCTCGGATGGGTTCCGATCATGTTCCTGGGAGTCGCTTTTATCGCAATTCTCATCCGGCGAAAGTAAATGAAAAGAGGTAAACACGATGGGTATCGTTGACAAAATTGTAACATGGGCACGCATCAAATCACCGTGGGTGCTTCACCTAAACAGTGGTGGCTGCAATGGCTGCGATATTGAAATCCTTGATGCACTAACACCGCGATATGATTTAGAAAGATTTGGCGTCCTATTGAAAGGGAGTCCACGACATGCCGATGTACTCCTTTGTAGTGGTCCAATCACCAAACAAGTAGCCAAACGGTTTTTACGAGTTTACAATCAGACCCCAGATCCCAAATTTGTTGTTGGCATCGGGGCGTGCACGATGTCAGGCGGTGTTTTCCGACAGTGCTATAACGTTACGGGTGGGTTGGAGGATGTTATCCCTGTGGATGCATGGATTCCTGGCTGCCCACCGAAACCAGAAGCAATCATTTATGGCGTCGCTGCATTACTTGGAAAATTGGCAGGTTCATGAGTATATTTCTAAGATAATGGAGGAAACACACAATGGCGCAAGCAGAGAAGCCCAAAAAGAAACCCACCAAGAAAGAAGCGGAAATGATGGCGGAATTCGAAAAAGCCATGGCCAGCGATTTCATTTCATCCGAGTTCCTACGTGAGCATAGCATCTATGTCACAGTAAAAGCAGAAGCCGTTCGTAAAGCTGTTGAATTCATGAAACAGGAATGGGGGTTAACCCATCTTTCCACAATAACCGGCATGGATTTGCGCGGAGAACTAGCAGTCGTCTATCACTTCGAGGTCAAAGCCGTCTCAGTGAGTTTGCATATTCAAGTTCCCACCTCCCATCCCGAAGTTGACTCCATTACACCCCTTATACCTGGGGCTACCTTATATGAACGCGAAGTGCATGATCTTTTAGGTATTAAATTTAAAGGACATCCGAATCTGAAACGGTTAATCCTTCCTGAAGATTGGCCGAAGGATGTCTATCCACTTCGAAAGGATTGGGAATCTCCACGGCTTGATAAGCCTAAAGAATAGCTGGAAATCTCACAAGTCAGTTGTTTTAGTGAGCTAATAGTGAGAGTTAGGCCCAAAGAGGTCACTTAGGCTTTGCTGGCTTTGTGCCTAACTTTGTGAGGGTTCCGAGTGATCCATCAGTGAAGTGAGGGGAACGGTAGAGAGAGTCGCCATATTTTTCGATTTCACGGGCTTCATCTGCTAAGCGGGCTGCAGTCCGCATCATTTCATGAGCACTGGCAACGGTAGGAATGTATTTTTCGTGTTCTTTTTGTTTAAAGCAGCCTTTGACATTGATTGCAGCAACCGCTTCAGCAATTTCGTAAGCTGCTCTGGCTTTCACCTTGGCATAGGGATTGGTGAATTGCCCCGCATCGACAGCCTTTGTGGCATTCACAACCAAAGCTGGGAGTTGGGGAGTTTTTCCAGCTGCAATGCTTGAAATGATTTCATCTAACGCTATTTGAACTTGGCGTAGCGCGCCAGTTGCAGCAAGTACCCGGATGACATCTACATTGAAGAGCACCATCTCAGTGGGATCCAAAAATTCCCGACGTGCTCCAATCATCGAGTCTGCAGGAACTAGAACATAACCAAATCCTGCCTCAGTGAGGGTTTCCCGCTGGTCTTTAGGTAACAGATCTGAGAGAAGGATAACCGGGATACCCGCATCTTTGAGCAGCTCACGAGCTTTTGTGGGTCCTTTCAAGGCAGCATTTGGACTCGGAATAAGCACCAAGTGCGGTTTTTGTTCGATTAGCAATTTTGTACTTCGTTCCGCAGCGGCTTCATCCATTTTGGCTCCTGAGCCAATCAACAAAACGTTGAAGTCTTCACGGTCTGCTCGTTCATCAAAGAGGAGTTCAAGTAAGGGTGATGTTCCGATATTGCCCAGTTTCAAGACACCTAGGAGGAAAGGTGAGCTCATTGGTTAACCACCTTCGAATGCATAGTTGGTATAAAACCAGAAGCTTTTGGTGTGCTCTAGCGTCAAAAGTGTTTACTTTCAGAGAAAATAAGGCAACCTTTAGTGAAGAGTGCTAAGATTGGATTTTGGGAACAGCGATTTTTCGAAGACGTTCTAGTCCCTCTTCGGATAACTCTTCATACAGGAATACACCAGCTGAAATCATTTCTTCGATAATGGCTTGTCCTCTTTCACTCCGTACAAGCACAGATGACCATTTTCCTGGTGTTCCGGCACCGCCTACGGAAATATCAGCAAACTCAGAAGCAAAGTCTTTACACCCATGACAACCAGGATCAATCCACTCCTTGGCTTCACTCAAAGGAATCGTAAACGATTCTTTTGTACCGCGTGGAAATACTAAGAGTTTGCCTTTGATGTCGAGTTTTCGGAGATTCCCCAATGGAACACCCAGTTCACCTGCAATTTTATCTTGCATGAGCTCTTTGAACTTGAAGGTTTCACTACAAAAGAGACCAATCGTCATTACAACTGACCGATCTACTTTCTTCAAGGGTGCCAAACGCATACGTTGGATGGCTTGAATATGACACGGAGTTCCAACCACAGCGATTTGGTTGAGCTTCCGTTCTTTCAGTGCCTCCTTCAGTGCAACTAAATTTGGGGATCGAGTATACCTAGATTTGGTTGCGGAGATAATTTCGTCATGAGTGGTTGCTACCATCGGTTTGGGTTTCCAAGGTTCCTTAGGATCAACCCCTGAAATGACAGCACCGTCAATCACTCCCGCGTCAAGCAAATGTAGCAAAATCGCAGTTACTACTCCGCCATCTTGTGCACGTTTTCGAATCGATTCATCAGCGTTTCGAAGAGCATAGGCTTGGCGGTAGACACCAATAGCTGGATCGCGTTGTGCATCTTCACCAAACACTAGTGGATAAAGTGGAGAATAGTCGTCAATCATCCGTGGACACGATTTCCAGCAAAACTCACATTTGGTGCAATCCTTTACAAGAGTAGGTCGGAGCTCCTGAAGTTCGATAGCGCCTATTGGGCATGCAGCTTCACAACCCCCACAGCTACAACATTTCCCAGCATCAATTACATTTGCTTCTAAATGCTCGAACCCAAGTTTTTCTTTGCTCAACTGAATCACCAAGAATCAAATGCAGGGTTTGCAGTCAAAATGGGGTGTTCGCCTACTTAAACTTGATAGACAACGTAACTCTAATGATTATAGAGTTACTCATCAAGTTGTGTTATTTGAGGTTCTACAAGAACCTTACAGGCTACAGAGCGGGAAATATGACAGTACTTTTCAGTCAAGTCCACAGCGCGTTTGACTTGACTAAGAATGGCATCCTTCGGTATTATGATTTTCATTATAATGTAAATGTCCGTGAATAACCAACCTCCCTCAGGATGCTGTTTGAGAACTCCTCGTCCTGATACCTGATGCGCCGATAAAGGTTGTTTCATTCGTTTCATCATACTGGCAAAGGTGGTAATGTAACACCCAGTTACGGCGGAAATGAAGAGGTCATGAGGGGAATAAGCGTCAGCTTTTCCGTTCCAATGGACTGGCGAAGATAGGGGGAGATCGGATTTCCCGTTTATTTTGATGATTCCTTCCTTTCCTTCCGTCCATAATGCATTCACATTGAACTCAAGAGATTCAGGTTTTTTGTCATTCAACCTTATTCACTTCTTCGCACGAGTTTTGATGAAGCTTTTAGGTGTTCGGGAAATTCAAATCCTTGAAGAAAATGTAACTGCGAAAAAGGTATATGGCATCTCCCACGAAAGTGAAGCATCTAAATATCAGATTTTGGAGGATACCATGATGGCTGGAAGCTTCGCAAATATGGACCCATTAGAGCTGCAGAAGGGGTTTCGTGACCCTCAGCTTGCTATGAAAGCTGCCCAAAAAATCAAAGAACTCGCGAAAAACCGCACCTTCAAGTTCATGCACCTTTGTGGCACTCACGAATACACCATCACCCACTCCGGATTACGGGACCTGCTTCCCGAGAATGTGGAACTAATCGCAGGACCGGGGTGTCCAGTATGTGTATGTCCTCCAGAAGATGTAGCCCTGGCAATAGCAGTTGCCAAACAGCCAAACGCGTTGTTAACTACCTTCGGAGATATGATGCGCGTTCCAGCTGGCGACCTTGGTTCTTTGAATTCTGCACGCGGAAAGGGTGCAAATGTGCAAGTGGTTTACAGTATGATGGATGCGATAATTGCTGCAAAGGAGCATCCGGATAAAGAGGTGGTGCACTTTGCAATTGGTTTCGAAACAACAACCCCACCAACGGCCGCAGAGATTTTAGGAGATGCACCCAGTAATTTCAGCGTCTTAGTGAGTCATAGGCTCATTCCGCCAGCAGAAGAATTTCTTCTGGACCAAGGGGAGGTAGGGTTAGATGGATTTCTTCTTCCCGGTCATGTTTCGGTGATAATCGGTGCCCAAGGGTATGAACATATCTCTAACCGATGGAAAGTGCCTCAAGTCATCGCAGGGTTTGAACCCTTAGACGTGCTCCTAGGAATAGTGATGCTCCTTCAACAGTTAGAGGATGGTCGAGGTGAGGTAGAAAACGAATACACTCGTGCAGTATCCTATGAGGGAAATGTTCGAGCCCGTGAAATGATCGAGAAAGTGTTCGTCCCGGTAGATGCGCGTTGGCGGGGAATCGGAATTATTCCAGAATCAGGGCTAGCTCTACGAGAAGAATATATGTCCTTTGATGTGCGTACCCGCTTTGAAATCAAACTTGAACCTCAAAAATATGAGATGCCGCCTGGATGTAAATGCGGAGAAGTTTTACGGGGAATTATGCGTCCAGAAGAGTGCCCGCTCTTTGGGAAGAAATGTGTCCCCCAAAATCCGATTGGTCCCTGTATGGTTTCTATGGAGGGGACTTGCAGCGTGGTGTACGGGGCTCAGATGATTCCTTAATTTTCTCTGAGTGTATTTGGAGCATCGATTCAAGGAATGCAGGACTCTGGATCCACTCGGAAGCCAATGTTTCAACCTCTGTGACCTTTTCACGTAAATAGCGATCAATGAGGATTTCTCGCTGAATATCTGGGAGACCTTGAGACGCCCAGAATGCTTCACGAGCTTCTTGGGGAATTATCAAAAGCGGTTGTGTTTTTGTAGTTTCAAGTAGGTTGCGGGCGAGTTGAGCTGCAAGTTGTTTCGAATCCGTATATAGAATTCGTCCTCGAATCCAGAGGCGACACTTTGCACGTCCCTGGCAATGACCACCTGCAGTGGGACAAAACACCACAATACTTCACCTAAGTCCACGCGGAGCAGATTCTACAACTGCATAAACTTTTTTGTGCTTTTTCAACCTTCGAATTAACCGATGGGCCAGTAAATATCTTCAGATGCCGTTGTTGCTTCGGCTAAATCACGCATGAGCATCATCAAAGTAAAAATATCGTAGTTGATTCCTTCACCGATCATTACGAATCGTTGGGATTCGCTGACAAATGCGCTCTCTGGTTGCCAATCGGTGGGCCAAGAGGGAACAGTTTCAATTTGAATCAGAGTTTTCTTGAGTCCGTCAGCATAAGTGACAATAAGTGGCACAGTAGGAAGACGAAGCAGATAACTTTCAGGTCGGAGAATATCATCAATTCCGCTTCGGACAACTTGTAATGGAGGAAAGAAGCGTTTGCCTACCTCTCTTTCGATTGGAAACGGGATGAGTTGTTCAAGTGTGGTTACGTCACGTTTATTTAACGACCTTGTTTCTAAGGACTCGCGCAATAGGACAGAAGCTGTAATTAGATTGTTGGGTTTGGTGACATTAGCAGGAAGTATTGGGGCAGGACCTCGGAAAGCATTAAACGCTCCTTTGGGATTGAATCCTTCAGGGGTGATTCCGGGATGGTTTGGATTTAGGGTTAACCATAATGCAAACGGAAGAATGGGGGGTTGGTCCGTGAAAATTGTGAGTTTGAGTTTGTTAGAAAATGGTCGTGTCAAATACAAGGTATCAAAAGGATCTGTTGAAGAGAGAGGAACCACTAGAGTATATCCGCCGAAATCAATATGTTCTGGGGTTTTTCCCCGCATTTCCAAATCTACTGTAGTCTCAGAATGTGTCTTGATCCTATCGAAGGCATTGGGCATGAGTAAGAGATGGGGGTTCCCCTTAGCATAAGGCGTAAGCTGTTTAAGAAGAGATGAGAGAAGCCGAGTATGTTGATCGGTGGCCGCACGATCTAAGAGTGCGAATAATTTTGGCTCCTGACTTCGTAAGCTTTCCATGGTTGTTTCCTACTTGGATCCGCAGGAATCCTTTGTTCTCATAAATCAGCGAGCCCCACAGCTTTAAGGGCAGCGGCTGATGGTCGACCAGTTTTTCGATCCCAGTCTCGATAAGTATAGTAATCATTTAGTTGCTTTTCAAGATCAGGTACCAGACCACGAGTGCCTCCATTTGGGAGAGGTTGAAGGAGAAGCGTGGGGAGACTATCATCCTCTGGCTGGAACCCAAGGTTCAGGTTGATAAGACGTTTTAAAGTGATGATGCGGTCTCCAATATGAAGGAGCTCTTGGGGAGTTATCTCTCGGCCAACTACCAGATTGTAAAATTGAGTGATTTCGTCTACTGTGAAGGTTGGGAACTGGCAGATAATCAAGGAGTTGGAAACCTGACGCCAGCTCTGCGACTTTGCAGCAACTTCACCCATCCCTTCATCTGTTTGGGGGTCATCTGCATCAATGCCGAGTTCTAACTGCACTTGGCCTTGAAGGACCATGTACATGTCCCCATCTAGATGGGTCCCACCCCGTGGACTGGTTGCATAACTTGTCGCCATCCCAAAAAGTGCGCGCGGATCCCAACAGGACACTTCTAGTCCCTTCACATGCACAGCAAGATCTTGAGCATCATAGCGTTCACCCATCGACCGGACCCCCTCCGCTAGGATATCACCAAAGCCTTCTCGATGCGCAATCTGCTTAATCAATTCAATAACGGGCTCTGGATTTCCCCATTCAAGTAACATACCTACCTCTTTGGGAGTAAGTTTGTCATGCTCCATGAGATAATGAGCAAATCCGATACTATTCCCGGTGCTAATGGTGTCTAAGCCTAAATCGTCACAAAGATGACTTGCCATAATAAGAGCATCGAGATTATCAATGAGCATCAGCGATCCCAATGCCCCAAGTGTTTCGTATTCAGGACCCGAGACTCTGGGTAGCTTATATTTGCCTTCAGGCACTTCGACGACCCGGCCACATTGAATGGGGCACCGATGGCAGCCATCTCGACCAACAAGTCGCGTCTCCGACATTGTCGCCCCGCTGATATTGTCGTGAGTAGGAAATTCTCCTTGAGTAAAATACTTGTTTGGCATGGAACCAATTTCTTGTGAGGGACCGACTGCGGTTGCTGTACCCATCAAGCGGTAACAGTCTGGCATGAAATCTTCTATCATCACTTTATTTGCAGACCTAGCAAGTTCTACAATAGCATCATGATTAGCTACAGGAACTGGTTGATTTCCTACTACTGCCAGGGCTTTGAGATATTTACTTCCCATCACAGCTCCAAGACCCATACGACCTGCAGCGCGTCCTCCCTCGGACATGATATTGGCATATTTTACCAGTTTCTCACCAGCAGGACCTATACTAAGTGTAAAGAACCGCTTTTCATTGATTTCTTTGCGTAAGAGTTGTTGGGTGGAAGAAACGGTGTGGGACCAAAGATAGTCGGCTGGTTTGAGTTCAGCTGAGCCATAGAGCACTGAGAGGTAGGTAGGTTTTTCAGCGCGTCCCTGGATGAGCATACCATCATACCCTGCTTGGCGCATTTCTGCACCAAAATACCCCCCAATATCAGCTTCACCCCAGAGGCGAGTGAGGGGTGAACGGGTGCAGATAGCCATGCGTCCTGAACTGGGTACGGCTGTGCCACCAAAGGGACCAGCCATTAAGAGTAATGGATTATTAGGTCCCAAGGGATCAGTGTCAGCCGAGAGGAGGGGATACAGAATTCTCGCTGCCAGTCCTGCTCCCCCAATAAAATCGTTGGTCCACTCTAGAGGTGTCGGCATGTCCGTGGTTGTGCCTTTGGACAAATCCACCTTTAGTATTTTACCTGTGAACCCGTATGTCTTTTTGACCATGCGTTTCATTCATCCGTGGTGATAATTTATAGTAGGTCATCACTTTAGAAGTCAATTGATTTGCCTTCATAGAGATAGTGCCAGAACCGCTCAATATCTTCATTCGTTGGCTCACGGCAGTTGAAAATATTGACTGCCGATTCTTGTGTAAAGCGAACTAAATCATCATAATTCTTTTCGAATTTCTCTTTTGAGATTCCGTAATCTTTCAAGCTATGGGGTACTTCTAGTTCTTGCATCAGCTTCAATACTGCATCTCGAAGCTTGGTAGTTGCAGTTTGATCATCGTCGTCAGGCTTTCCTGTTCCGATTGCACGGGATAATTCACCGTACAAATCAGCGCTGGTTTTCACGGCGAATTCGATGGAATAAGGGAGAACCATTCCTACTGTGATGCCGTGGGGTATTTTGAATACTGCCCCCATTGCGTGACCAAAAGAGTGGGTGATTCCGAGGAACGAGTTACTCCAAGCGAGCCCACTAATGGAAGCGGCATTATGTAATTTCTCACGGGCTTCAGGGTCATCAGGATTTTCATAGACTTTCGGGAGGTATTCGAAAATCATTCGCGCAGCATGAATACACAAACCGTTGCTGAAATCGTTTCGCCACTGCACTGTATATCCATCAATAGCTTGTGCTAAGGCATCCATGCCAGAAGAGGCAGTAACTTTCGGTGGCATAGATTTCGTGAGCGATGGATCTAAGATTGAAATATAAGGTATTAATTCGGGGTGAGTGAGTTCCATTTTGTTCCGATCTTTTGTGTCAGTAATAACCGCAGCCCAGGTTGCGTCAGAACCTGTTCCAGATGTTGTGGGAATTGCAATTAATGTTGTCTTACTTACAGAAATAGGGGTGAGCGGTGTAATATCGATAATTGGATGGTTTGGATGTTCATTAAGAATCCGAGACACCTTAGCAACATCAATCACGGATCCACCGCCTAAACCGATTATCAGATCTGGATTGAACTTGCGAACCTGCTTCGCACAGGCCTGGGCTACGACATCGGGAGGTTCGGGAGTTACGCCATCAAAGAAAGCGACTTCTTTTCCACTCTCTTTCAGTTTTCGCAGAACAATATTTAAGAATCCCAATTTAACAATAGTTTTGTCTGTGACAACAAAGGCGCGTTTACCTTCAATTTCTTTCAGGTGGTCTAGCGCATCTTTGCCAAAGACAATAAGTCGGGGACAACGGAAATACCACATTCTAACTACCTCTTTGGGGTCATGCAAAGATTTTGCATGCACTCTTCACAAATCTACATCCTATAATCAATTCCAGTAAAAAAGTGGATAGGATACGGAGGCTTTCTCCAATGACCATGGGCTAAAGTCTAAAATTCGGTTTTAATCATTTGCGCGGTTCGAACCAATTCTTTGGCTGCACGGGTGGCACGCATAACCTTCGCCCGGTCCCCAGTTAGTTTCATTTTCCGAGTGAGTAAGGCCTTAATGGGATCCAGTCGGCCTTCAATGATTTCCTGCCAGTTGGAATATTCACCTTCATAAATGAAAGCAGTTTCTTTGGAGTCTCGATTGGAGAGCATTTCGTAGCTTCGACACGTTCCATGCCATAAGTCCATCCACATTACTATCTCTTCGTCAATTCCGGCATCTTTGTCTGACCATACGATAAACAGAAAGTCGCCTTCCCATGTTTCAGCGGCTTCAGCATAGGCTTGATTATCATTCAAGGTCTTGACAAACTGTTCAATCCATTCGGGTGTACCAAATTGTACCAATATCGTTCACCAGGTTCGACAGGAATATGAAGTGATAGATGAAGACATCTTTATATTCTGTCTTTTCGTTCAAAGAATTTTACCCAAATGGCTTAAATTCAAGTGCTCGGGATGTTGCCCTGTTATTGAGTGTGAGAACAAAATGGTAAAATATACACTAGTGCAAATTTCGGATTTACACATCGGTGAATCCGGATATCGCAAAGACATGATTATTTCTGCAGTCGATGAAATTAACAAAATGAAGCCCAACCTAGTCATGGTATGTGGTGATCTGACATGGAATGGTGTCCGTGAACAGTTCCTAGAAGCGCGTGATATTTTACAGAATCTTGATTCGCCTGTGATTTATACCATGGGAAATCATGACGCCTCTAATGTAGGCTACTTGATCTTTGAGGAACTATTCGGCCCTCGTTTTGCAGAATACCATGACGATACCCTTTTTCTCATGGCGGCGGATAGTTCAGAGCCAGATTTGGATACCGGCCATATTGGTAGAGAAGGTCGGAACTTCATTGACAAATACTTCTCAGATGTTGAAGAAGGATTACTGAAAGTCTTCGCCTTACATCATCATCTGGTTCCCGTTCCTCGGTCAGGTCGAGAACGTGACAGCATGGTTGATTCAGGGGATATGCTCGAACTATTAATGCACAAAGGAGTAGGTTTAGTTCTCAGTGGTCATCGACATTACCCCTGGGTATGGCGGCTTGAAAACATGGTATTAGTCTATTCAGGAACCTGTGGGAGCCCTCGACTCCGCGGCAGCCCCTGCCAAAATTATAACATCATCAATATCGGTAAAAACACAATTGATATCTCCACCAAGCTCATTGGCGGGCCTAGACGACGACGAGGACGGTACCGCTGGGGAAAACGAGGAATATCCTTACGGAGTAACAATTCACCCTAACCGGAGGGAAAAGCAGGGCAGATTTCTCTAATGTCTCGGGAGTTGTTCTGTACACCTCTGACATGGACCGAGCGGCACATTTTACACCCAAATCCTAGGACTCAAAGTTATTGAAACGGACCAGGGCTTGCTACCCTCCAATTACAAAACGTGAAGCTTTACTTGTATTATGCCGAGAACCCATCAGAGACACCCACTGAATCACTGAAAATGTCTAAAGTTACATTCAAAGTCGATGATATTGATGCAGCTTTCCATCATCTGCAAGAAGCCAAGGAACAAATAACCCGTAGAATTGTCAAATATAGTCCAACGACTTTTGTCTTCAATTTTCTTGATCCAGACGGGAATTCGCTAGCCTGTGAAAGTGACACACGGGCCCACTGAATAGCTGAAGGAGGCTTCATTGCGCTTTAATTTCAGCAAGCAGAGAAGGATTGAGGTTACTTCCACTCGCTATAATAGCGACGAGGTCATCCTTGTGGATGGGAATCCGCTTTTCTAGTAAGGCTGCAATACCCACGACACCTGCAGGTTCGAGAGGCTGATGTTCATGGTGGAGGGTCCAGCGAATTGCCTGTCGTAATCCTTGTTCTTCAACAAGAACCACATCATCGACATGCTGTAAGCCAATGTTAAGATTTAATTGGGCAGTATTGCCGGCTAACCCATCCGCAATGGTAGGTTCCACAGGAACATGAAACAGTTGTTGTTTTCGGAAATTCTCATAGAAGGCATGAGTTGCAGTGGTTTGGACTCCGATAACTCGAATCGTTGGATCAACAGTTTTGACCCAAAGTGAAATACCAGAGATTAGTCCTCCACCGCCTATTGGCACAACAACAAGACTGACTTCAGGTAAATCTTCTAAGAGTTCATAACCTACCGTACCTTGACCGGCAATGACAAGCGGATCTGCATAAGCGTGAACAAGCGTGAGTTGCTTCGACTCAGCGTAGTCAACACTATAAGCGGCCGCTTCATCATAGTTGCTCCCGTGCTCGAGAATCGTTGCACCATACTCTTTGCATTTCGCCATCTTTAGTGGTGAAGCACCATGCGGAACAATGACTGTTGCCGGAACATTCAATTGTTGAGCTGCATAGGCGACCGCAAGTGCATGGTTCCCAGTGGAAGCAGTAATAACACCCTGCTTTGCTTTAATTGAAGGAAGAGATGCAATCTTGTTATAGGCGCCACGTAGCTTAAAGACCCCAGTGCGCTGAAGACTCTCCCACTTGATATACACTCGAGCCTCTGCGATTTTTCCAAGCGCCTTGGAACGCAACACAGGTGTCCGTTCTATGATACCTACCAACCGTTTGCGCGCTTGGAGAATCATCCGGGGTGTAACAGGAAAAGCTGAAGCGAATGAAGAACCCATGGTTCAATTCACCATTACAGCAGCAATAACCTTTCGGGAAGATAACGATTTCTTAGAAGAGCTTTTTTGTATCAGTGCAGGTACGATTGTTTATAAGTGTGCATTTTCGTTATTGGAAAGCAGAGCGTGACCCCTATGTCCCGAGATGAAATTCAACAAAAACTCCATTGTCGACGGTGTGGTCGCCCACGAACTGTGAATCGGGTAAGTAAACCCTCATCTAATAAGGTGAAACTCTATATGTCGTGTCCCGTTCACACCAGTCAAGTAACCTATTCTATGGCACTCAGCCAATATGACGAAGTAAGTGACCTTGTCCGTGAACATGTCCTCCTATGTAAAAAATGCGGACAACCCGTTGACATTGTCGGTCAACGCGCAGGGAATCTTACCACGAAGCTCAACATTCAGTGCCCTGAGCATGGAAGTGGTGAACGCCAAGTTAACAATTCACTCCTCGATCCTATCCTTTCAGCTGTTTCTGCATCAGCCACTAGCAGAGCAACACCAACTGCACCTACAACTATGGCAAAATTCTGTCCAAGTTGTGGCTCACCAGTTCCTACCGCTGAAGCAAGATTCTGTCATCACTGTGGGGCTTCTCTGGAATAGGTTTTTCAATTCGTATCCTAGCGCCGGAGATAAAAGAAGATGAGAATAGGTTTCCGCCGCTAGGTTTGCTTTCTTTTTGGAGGAAAGATCTTTCTCGCTGAGGTAACATACCCTGTATGTCCAATCATTCGAGTTGCGGGGCGAGTTTTTCCGGGACGCACAAGAATTTCCCTTTCAAGGAGTTCCCGGGTCATGATTTCTGTGAAATGAGATTCATACAAAGCATCAACTGTCCGCTGAGTCTGCTCAATGGTTGGAGAGAAGGATACCAATACCCCACCACCCTGAAGCGCCGTATAGGCGAGTGGAACGACATCCCAAGGCACAGCCATATCCAAAACCACTGCATTAACCTCAGTTTCTTTGATTCCATGGAGTATGTCCTGCTGCTGAATCGTAATCACTTGGGTCAAGCCCGCCTTCTCGATATTCTTCTGTGCTTCTTTAGCAAAATCATCACGAACTTCGTAAGAGAAGATATGGCCGTCAGGTGCCACATGATATCCGAGAATCGAAGTCAGTGCGCCGCTTCCCGTGCCTGCTTCAACAACTTTGGAGCCGGGTCCGATTCCTGCTAGGAGAAGAATTAGACCGGCATCCTTGGGATATATAATATTAGTTTGGCGCCCCATTTTAATGGCCTGATCCCGTGGCAAGGGAGGAAGCGCAGCGATATGCGTGCCAAGGCTTGTGGAGATAAGACTCCCAAAAGGTTGTCCGATCACTTGATTAAATTCGAGAATACCGCGGTGGAGGTGAAACGACTTTTCTGGTTCCACTCGAAGAAGCCAGTGGCGACGCACATCAAGGTAGAAGAGAACTTGATCACCAGATTGAATATCGGTCAAGGGTATCCACCAACGTGCCTTACGCCCCTTTCCTTTTCAGCCTTCTGCCCTGATGTTTCAAGTTGCCGTAGAAAATCCAAAGTCAGAGAAAATCAGAGGAAACAGTTAAGGGGGTTCCCTCGTATGTCTGAAGACAGGAGGAAGAAATGTGGCAGCACAGCCAATTGAAACCATGACTGCGCTTAAGTGCCAATCCTGTAATGCCCCCCTCGCAGTAAGCCCTGATGATGTGATCATTGTATGCGCTTACTGTGGTTTTACCTCAACAATCGAGGGAGAAAAGATCGAGAATCATTTCGTCTTAGAACCCACGATTAACGCGGGTGAAATCCGCGATACGGTCACTAAGTGGGTCGGGCGTGGTGGCAAAGCCCGTGTAACGGAGTCACACCTGCGGTTCGTCCCCTTCTGGGTAGAGTCAATGCATGCATTTACTTCATACCAAGGGTACAAGAAGCACACCGAAACGGAATACTACACTGATTCGCAAGGCAAACGACGTTCACGAACAAAAACAGAATATGAGCCGATACAGGGTCAATTCAACGAAAATCGTTCTGTAAACGTCTTGTGTCGAAGAGGTGCAACCTTCTATAGTCTTGGCGAACTGGATAAGGCACTACATGTGACTAAGAGGGGAATCCAACCCTTTGATTATAATGCCATCACGGCGATTGAATCAAAGCCTCTCTTTTTGAACAGCGAACTCATCGACGCCGATGCCTACGAGATAGCCGAAACTTTTGTGGCCCAAGATCACCGCAGCCGTGCGGATGCTAGGGCCACAGAAATCTGGGACTGCCAGAGCCAGATTAGTAAAACTGGGTCATTCTTACTGCATGTCCCACATTGGCTTGTCCGCTACCAGTTTGGCAGCGAAACCTACCGTGTCGGTATTGACGGTCACACAAAGAAAATCCTGAAAGGGGAAATTCCCATTTCAGGGAGCTTTCGGGGAGCGATGTTCTTTCTGAGTATTATTGCAGTACTCTTGGGAACGATAGGGACCTACTTTGTCGCTCAATTCCTCGGCTCTGAATATGCGCTATTTTCACTCGCATTGGTCGTTGTCGGCTTAGTACTCGGTGTTGTTGGAACCCAACAAAGCTTCAAAATCAGCTCTGAAAAACGAGGGTAGCCAAGGAAAAAGGTGAAAGAAAATGGCAACAAAACATTGTATGAATTGTGGCGCAGCGCTAAACATCCATCCAACAGATGCGATCATCACATGTAATTACTGTGGAACCTCATTCACCCCTGATGGAACACGCATGAAAGAGCATTTCGCCCTTGGTGTTAACTACACGCAGAGTGATGCCTTGGATACTCTCAAGGCATACTTAGTGAAGGTTCCTGGTGTGGCTGATGACCTCGCAGAGAAAATCCAGTTGCAAGATCTCTCCATGACCTACTATCCCTATTGGACAGTAACAGTCCAAGGCGACGTTGTGTACAAAGGGATTGACCGAAAAGCCACTTTCCGAGGACAATCTGGAGGGCGCTATTCAAGTATACACTGGGAATGGGTCGCTGAATCAGGCCATCAGGAACAAACCCGGCAAATCCGTTTATACGCGGGCCCGAAGGCACGCCCAGAAATCGTAAGCTACCCCATTGCAACACGGTCTCGAAGATACTTCAATTTTGAAGAAGTCCAGCAATATACAGGGAATGTCTTGTTCTCAAAGGTATCAGCCGAAGAAGCAAAGCAACAGGCTACCACGGCTACTCGAAACATGATTTATTCCCGTATTAAACGTGAAACCGAAAAAATCGATGACGCCCGAGAAACCTTCCAAGTGACCGACCAAGCTTACATTCACGTACCCATCTACCACATCAAATTCTCTGTGGGAGGCGGAAAAACCTATGAAGCAGCACTCGACGCCTCGAATGGCCGAGTCATCTATTCCCAAATCCCCACAACCACTGGCTTCAAAATCAAAACCATCGGTATGTCCTTCATTTGGTTCCTACTCACCATCGGTGGAGCTGTTCTGACATACCTAGCGTATAGCGGAGTTCCGCTACTCGGACTCAATCAAGAATACCTCTTTTATGCGGGGATTGGTCTTACAATCATTCCATTAGCCTTAGCGCTCATGACCATTTATTATGGATCACGGAAGACTGCTGCTGAGCGCGCCCAATAACCCCAACTGACCGCACTTGCAAGCCTTTACGATCACTGAGTAGTGGACACCATCCAGGGTTATGTATCAATTAGACCAAAGAAGGAAATCGATTCCACTGGCGAGATTTTATAAGGTCTCAACACAATGCCTAGATAGCGACCATCGAGGTGATCTCCTTGGGAGACGATGATAAACCATCCATAATGGAAAAAGTCGATGACGAACGCACTCTCACCCAAAAAATAATGAAATTGATCCCAGGCTGGCGGGGATATAGGATTAAAGAAGAACGGCGCAATGCCGACCGAATTCTACGCGACCAAATCATAACACGCCTACGCCAAAGTGCCGACAAAATCCAAGACATCCGCTCCGCCATTGTCGAAGCAGAAATTGAAGATTCCTATCGAACCGTCGAATCACTCATGAGCCGAACCGAGAAGCTCATCAGCCAAATAGAACACGCGGATTACGGCTACCGTCCTTTCTTCGATGCCATCAAGATTAAAGAAGATGACCTAGAGAACATGCTGCGCTATGATAGCTGGTTTGTTGAACAAGTCCAAGCATTTGACATTCGGTGTAACGATGTCTTGATGCTAGTTGAAGACGATCCTGATGAGGCAACTGGTCATATTAAGGATCTTCGAAAAATGGTTTCCGCCATGAACCGTAAGTGGAAGGAACGAGAACAAGTCATCATGGGCATAGAAGTTGTGTAACCGAACGGGTACCAGCTTTAACCCTGTTGTGAATCCTTCCCACTTTTTCTCTTTTTATTTTACATAGCAGTACTTACTTCATGTAAGAATTTCAATCGAATACCAAAATTGGTTGACCCTTTCAACTAGTTCTCTTTTTCCTTATTCCGTTTATCTCGAACTTTGTTCATGAAATCGGGTGTGATAACCGTGACGCCTTCTTTTTTAGCAGCATCGACAACGCCTGAAATAACTCGCCTCAGAAAGAGGCGAGGTACATTCACAATTTTTTCGGCGGCTTCAGGCATCCATTCAACGGTAGGATCATGACGTTTCGCAGCATAGAGCACAGTGTTGACGCTGGTGCCTTTTGATTCAGGAATCTGATAGGCAAAGGGTTTGCTGCTTTGGGTGAACCAG
>JABXGX010000161.1 GCA_016550405.1 archaeon
GAGAATTCCATACTCGGCTAACCGTTCGAGTAGGTTCATGGCTTCTTCATCATCTAGCCCAGTAATCGAAGATGCGAGAGGATATGAGTACCCGATTTTGGTTGTAGCAAGTTCTGGTACTACCTCAGCTTGCTGGCGTGAGAGAAGGGACTTTATGAGGATTTGGACTTTTTCTTCCTGAAGAATGGTAAGTTCCGCCAGATCTGAAGGAGCTTTTCGAGTAGCAAACCTTTCAAGTTCTGCAGTTATGATTTCAAGCAGTTCTTTTCGGAATTGAATGGTAACTGCTTTGAACCCATCGGGTTCACGATGCTGCTGCGCTAAGATTGGATCGATTCTAGTTTCTAGGTTGTTAAAGAATTGATCATACCGGGCTTCGGGATCCCGCGCGCCAACTGCAAGGACATCCATTAAAACACGCCCTCGCCGAATGAGCAGTTTGAAATTACCCATGGCAATGGAGTTCAATTTTCCTCCTGAGGTTTCTTGGGCGAAATCATGACTTGCAGCAATGAAACCTGAGAACAGATCGGGATTAAAGGAGAATCCTGGAACAGTGATATGAGTGAGGAGTAGTCCACTGTTTGCATCGATTAGCCAGATGCCGTAAAGTACCATGGAGGTATACACCTCGCACTTGAAAGAACCCTTGAATGGTGAGTGTCTTTCAAATCCCGCCGATATCCAAAGTCGCATAAAGCCGCGTTTTATGCAGCCTTTGGCATTTCAGCCTGTGCTGAATATCCCATTTAATACTGTCTCTTCCAGCGAATTTTCTAAAGAAAAATAGAGTTTCACGTAATGCGTTAGACTTGACATTGCCGGCAGAAATTCGCAACCCGTAAGCCTGATTTCACCGCGGAAATCGTAGTCGAACATACTGGACAAGGTTCAGCCCCTTTACCGTGAACCTGAAGAAAGTCACGTACTTCGAATTGCAGTTCGTCCCCAGCTCGATTGGAAATTATTTTGATGGCATGTTGGAGTACTGATTTTGTCGCTGAATACAATGCGTCAACTTCGGTCTCTGTTAAACTGGAGCGCTTCCGAAAAGGTAACACATGTGCCGCAAACAAGATTTCATCCGCATAGGCGTTTCCAAGACCAGCGATGAACCGCTGATTTACTAGGACATGTTTGATGAGGGCATTGAATTGCCGAATGCGACTTTGAAACACATCCACGGTTAACGCTGGATCAAGTGCATCAGGACCTTGCGAATCGTAGTTCGGGATTAATGATGTAGGTTCTCCTTCGAATAACAGGTAGAGCTTACCCATGTTTTTCGCATCAATATACCGTAAGTCCAAGGCGTTATTAAGTTGGAACCGGAATCCCATTTTTTTCTGTTTCTTCGTTGAAGGGGATTGAAGGCGGAGTCGCCCAGCCAGCATGAAATTAATGAATAATCGGGCTTCAGGGTTGAAGTGGAAAATGAGGATTTTCCCAAAGCGAGAGAAGGCTTTGAGGGAACGGTTCTGGAGTTCTTGATTGAATTGCTTGGCGGTTGGTCGTCGTAATAGGATTGGGCTGCCAATCTCTGCATGCTGGACGGTTCGTCCGGTGAGGGTCCGGTTGAGCACGTCCTTGGCTACTTCAATGTCCGGTAACTCGGGCACATTACTCCGCTCGTGTCTATCCTTCCGGATGAGGATTTAAGTGGGTTTTGTCTCAGGTTCCGATTCTGGTTCAGACGGTGGACCGCCTTCCCGTTTGAACAGCCAATAGGATAAGACAAGGAAGATGATGGCAAAGATGGCGATAAGACATTCGGCTAGGATTCCTAGGGTAATCGGATCGAATAAGGAGTAGAGGATATACTGCAGAATCATTATTGGAATAAAATCAAACAGGAAATGTGTTAGTATTGCTAATAATGCAAAGATGAATCGGCTATGCCAGACCGCTAATGCAACAAGAATCGTTGCGGATACATGGAAGACGATGGCGATATTCCGTTCAAAGGCGCCCAAGATGAAATTGAAGACTAGAAAAGATTCGGGAGGCAATGGGATGATGGTTATGAGGAATTCATAGAGAAATCCATAAGTCAACACCGTAAGCACATAGAGAAGGAGCGCTTCACAAATCCCCCACCCAAGACCAAAACTGAGGGCATGTTTAACTGTCTTGATAAAAGAGGGAAATTTTCTCACAAATCCGTATTTGATACCTTCCTCAAAGAGCCCGGCTAATAAAGCGCCTAAGAAGATCATGAGCGCGATATAGATTGCATAAAAAGGTGGTGTAATAACGAGTCCCCAAAGTTCTAAGACGAGGAGAATCGGCGTACGAGCTAGTAAGGCAATAAACCAGAAGAGCCCGCCAATGAATGCCGATAGCCACATGCTGCCTTTGAAACGGGCAATGTACAAGAACACGAGAAATGCAGGTAGAATAGCGATAAGACTACCAATAATGGCAACGAGAATAAGATACAAGCTCATTCTTCACACCAAGTTCTCTTTAGTGCTAATCCATGATAAATAAATGTGGGCAAAGCGAGGGATTCATCCTTTTACTACTCTAATAAGTGGTGAAATCCTTAAAGGAAAGATAAGGCTCAACAAATCAGTAGGTGAATTTCATGGTAGACCATAAAGTTCGAGATCTTGCCCTCGCTGAAACCGGTCGTAAGAAAATTGATTGGGCAGAATCCCAAATGCCTGTCCTCATGAGTATTCGAAAGAAATTCGCAAAATCTAAATCTCTCGAAGGAATGCGAATTTCAGGCTGCCTTCATGTAACCAAAGAAACGGCAGTGCTGGTTGAAACCTTTGTAGCCGCAGGTGCGGAAGTCGCGTGGAGTGGTTGTAATCCCTTATCAACACAGGACGATGTGGCCGCAGCATTGGTGGCAAATGATGTTTCAGTATTTGCTTGGCACAACTTAAACACGGAAGAATACTACTGGTGCATCGATCAAACACTCAAGCTTAACCCTCAACTAACCTTGGATGATGGCGCTGATCTCATTTTCCGGGTCCATAGCAAGCAGCCCGAATTGGCTGAGAAAATTCTTGGTGCATCGGAGGAAACCACCACGGGTGTCCATCGTCTTCGAGCGATGGCAGCTGATGGCAAACTCAAATATCCCGTAATTGCTGCCAATGATTCGGTGACGAAACGGGAAATGGACAACATCTTTGGAACTGGTCAATCCGCTTTGGATGGGGTTCTTCGTGCCACGAACATTCTCTTTGCAGGCAGCACTGTTGTAGTCGGTGGTTTTGGTCACTGTGGCCGTGGGCTTGCCCAACGGGCTCGTGGATTAGGGGCCGATGTCATCGTGACAGAGGTTGATTATCTACAGGCCTTGAAGGCACGAATGGAAGGATATCGTGTGATGCCCATGATCGAAGCAGCCCGTCTTGGCGATGTCTTTATCACCTCCACAGGCATGCGGGATGTTATCACAAAAGAGCACTTCGAGGTCATGAAGGACCGTGCTATTCTCGCCAATGCTGGCCACTTCAATGTTGAAGTCAACACTGAGGAATTAGCCAAGATGGCTAAGAGTGAACGCGTGATTCGGGAAAATAATCGCGAATATACATTGAAAGACAGTCGTCGGATTTACCTCTTAGGCGAAGGGCGGTTAGTCAACCTCGCAGCCGCAGAAGGTCACCCGTCCTCTGTGATGGATCTGTCCTTTTCCAACCAGTTCTACGCAATGCTATACCTAAAAGATCATCACAAGGAGCTGTCCAATGAAGTCTATGTGCTTCCGCGAGATATTGATCAAAGCATTGCCAAATTAAAACTCGAATCCATGGGCATTAGTATCGACCAACTTACCCCAGAACAACAACGCTACCATCAAGCATATGCAGAGGGTACCTAATCATTCAATCCTGCTCAACACGAGCACTTTTCAGTGAGAACCAAGTGTAGTCTAATCCCTCAATATGAATTGAAGGTGGATTTAGTATGTCAGATATTAAGCCCTTCATGCTAGCTAAACTCACTTGGGAGGAAGCCAAAGCTCTCTTCAAAGAAACAGACATTGCCATCATTCCCGTTGGTTCCCAGGAGCAGCATGGCCCGGCACTTCCTCTTGATAATGATGCCTTTCAAGCCCAAGAGTTTGCCTACCTTGTTGCGGATACACTTTGGCCAAAAATTAAAACTGCTGTGGCCCCCCTTATCTCGTATGGCATCTCGCCGCACCATATGCCCTTTTCTGGCACCGTCACTCTCCGACATGAAACCTTCATCGACCTCATTGTAGATGTGGGAAAAAGCCTTGCACAGCATGGCGCAAAGAAAATCATCGTCATGAACAGCCATGGAGGCAACACAGCTGCCCTTTCCATTGCTCTTCGCAGACTTCATGATGAAGAACGCCTGTGGTGTGTGGACATCGAATGGTGGAAAATCACTGGCGATTTAGTAAAAGAAACCTTTGAACCACCCCATTTCCATGCAGATGAAATGGAAACCTCCGTCGCTTGGGCCCTTGGGCAACGAGTGCTAGAGGACAAACGTGTGGATGAACCGGGGCGTGAGCTAGTTCCGGGATTTACTAAGGCTACCATGTTTCCCCCCCAACCTAATATTATGCCCATCTGGGATACTACTGATTTTACTGATTCAGGAACAATCGGATTTGCTACCCGTGCAGACCCAAAGAACGGTCAAAAAATAGTCGATGAAGCGGTGAGGCGAATGGTGGCTTTCATTGAAAAAGTTGCCTCCATGCAGCCCATGTAATTTTTTGCTTAAATGACTTCGATGGCGTCTCGTTCTCGGATTTCGCGCTTGCTCCGAATACCCATCACTCCGGCAGCTAAGCCTAAGAACGCACTGATAATGAGGGCAAAACCGCCAAAGGCAATGGCAATGAAACTAATGAAGAGCGTGAAAATGGAGAATACTAGGATGAGGGCAGCCCCAGCTCTTCGACTCAAGAACCGCATTACCAGTGCACCAATTAGTAGCATAAGAGAGTAGAAGAGAGCCACACCTATCATCGTGTTCATCATCATAAACATCATTGATTGGTAGGACAAGACCCAGGGGTCAGATCCTGGAACCATCCACAGAAGGGTTTGCCGAATGATTTCACTGATTTGGTATATGGCAAAGAGGTTGAACACAATGGCGAAGAGAGCAATAGCTGGTTCCCGGAGTGGCTTCTCAGGATCTCCCTTAACGAGTTCACTTACCGGAGTCTGTTTTTCTGAAAACACATTCCAGCCTCCAAATTTATTTGCTATAAGTCATTTCATGTCCGAGAAGTAAAAGCTTTTAGGTATCGACTAATGAAGAAGAATCATTAGGATTTGGAAGGGAATAGGGCTGTATCGATATACCGCAAAACGAATGCAGCGGAACTGGAAACTCACCTTTGCCATTTTAATTGGTGTCGTAATTGGCACCACACTCTTTGCAAGTGCCAATCTAGCCAGCGCGGCCACTCTCAATTATATGCTCGAAGAAACCCTCCAGAATGTTCCTATTGACTTCACATATGAACCACAAGAAACACACATTTATGGATACCCAAATAGCACTAACCTTTTGCGTTACCAAAATACCATCGAGGGAGTAGATGGAGTCTTAGACACTCAAGTTGTTGTCAGCCATTTCAATTATTCTAATGGTGGTGATTGGAACACAATCTGGAGCACCTTTGGTATTTCTGAAGATTCACCTGCATGGGTTGGTGCGAGTGTAACACCAGGGGCTCCTACACTTGGAGCGAATGAGACGTACATTATGCAACATTCAAATGACTTGGGGAGTTTTCCGATTGGTAGCAATTACACAATCACAATTCAAGTGTACAGATGGCCCTCAGATCCATTCCTTATCAATGTGACATTTGAAGTAGTTGGAATTATTGAATTCACCGATGAAGGGATTGGGCATTTAGGCGGCGGAGTATTAGTACCTAATCCTTACTTCGATGTTAATGTCTTCATTGTTGACCTCAATCTAACAATGCTTCCCATTATCGATGCTATCCAGAAGGTACCCGATTTCCAGTACGCGAATCTTAATACAGCAATTCAGATTTATTTAGATCGGGTCCGAATCATTAATCCGTTTGACATAATGGCTTCCATTCAACAAATCAACTTAATTGAGCAACAAATAAGAAACGAGTTAGGCTTCGATGTGTACATCGAAAATCATGTAACACTTTATTTAATTACATTCAGTACTTTTGCCGAAAACCAAAAATTTACCTTTCTTCTTATTTCAATGCCAATTTTTTTCATTGCCCTTTATGTGGGAATTACATTAAATGACGTGTCCTTCTCGCTTCGGCGTCGAGAAGTAGGGTTGTATCTGACCAAAGGTCAAACCCGTCAAGGCATTACAAGTATGTTTGTTACAGAGGGGTTCGTTGTCGGAATTCTTGCCAGTATCCTAGGATTAGCTCTAGCCCTTGTATTAGTACCCTATTTCATGGGATCAGGCACCTATGCCCCTCTGAATCCGCTTCTGATAGGTTTTGATACCATCTTTCTCACCTTTGCCTTTGGTATCTTTCTTGCCGTGATTGCAACCTATTGGCCAGCCCGTAAAGCAGTTCAAATACCTACGACTGAAGCGATTCGAGAATACACTCTTGCCGGTGAACCCACGGGCTATAATAAGGCGCTAGCCTGGACTTGCCTTATTTTAGGCACTTACAAATTAGTAATTTGGATTTTTGGTATTAATGTCGCGAGTTTGTTTCTGGACATCGTATTTACGAACCCAATTCTCAGCATTGCTGTGTCAATATGGCTACTAGTGGATTCAGTTCTTGGTTTCTGGGCACCACTTCTATTCTTCTATGGGTTCACAATTATTTTGGTTAAAGGTTCTACAAGATTTCACGATTATGCGACACGGTTTATTCGTCGAATTATGGGAGACCTTGGCGCTGTCGCAGCGCATACTATCCGTCGGCGACCAGGAAGGACTGCTGCGGTCATTTTTATCACAACATTACTGGTGGGATATAGTGTTCAAACCGTAGGGATTATTGCAGCTCAACAAGACCTGGTCATACGATCAGTCTACAAAAATGTGGGAGCAGATTTGAAGGTCGATGTTCGATCCATTAACAATATCACTAATATGCTTGATGCAATTCGAGCTGTACCAGGAGTTGGCGGAGCAACCTTTGAATTCACGTTTTCGATGCAAACAACAGCCGGGAGCACCCAAGTTCGTGCCATCAATGTCAGCGAGTGGATCAATGTAGCTTTCTGGGAACCCGAATGGTTCCCGATTCAACCTGCCCATTTTGCGTTACAACAATTAGACGAGAACAATCAGTCCATCATCTTAGAACGCCTTCGAGCAGTGGAATTAGACATTGAACTCGGCAACTTCCTTTCAGTTGATTTTCCAGTTATAGGATTTCAAAGCATGCAAGTTGTCGGGTACTTTGGTCCAGAACCAGAAAACCTGGGAAGCTGGGGATTTAGTTATTGGTTGGCAGAGCCCACTTGGTCCTACATTTCCTATGAACATTACCAGGAATTACGCCCAGGACTTAGCTCTGAATCAGGGTATATCTTGGTCGCACTTCAAAATCCTGCATTCAATGAGGCAGTTGTTAGTGCGATTGAAGCGTTAGATGATGTGGAAAGTGTCGAATCATCACTCGAGACTTTGAGCGAATTCAATACCGACGTGTTTCTGAACGCAAACATTAACATGATGTATATGGGATTACTCTTTGCATTTCTGTTGGCATCCCTCGGAACGGCTGTCGTTGTCTTTTTGACCTTGCGGGAACGGCGAACAAGTACTGCACTGATGAGTGCCCGAGGAATGACCTACGGACAAACTATTCGAACCTTAATAGCCGAAACATTAACTATCATCGGCTTCGCGATTGTTGTGGGACTCCTTGTGGGACTGATCGTGCTATACGGTTCTGTCCGAGGCGCAGTAGGTGGAGTAGGAGCTATTGGGATCCCACCACTATTAGTCGCTCATATCCTTCCAGTTGAATTCGTGGGATTGATGGCTGTACAATTAATCGCATTATTAGCTGTCCTCCTTGGCGCTACTCTAATACCAATTCTAATTGAGGCATACACTGCTCGTTATGATACATCCATTTTGAGGTGAAATGAGACAATGGCATTCATTGAAGTAGAAGATCTGGTCCGTGTGTATCGGATGGGACAAGTCGAAGTCAGAGCCCTTCGAGGACTCAACCTGAGTGTAAATGAAGGAGAACTCATCTCAGTGATGGGGCCATCCGGTTCAGGTAAAACCACGTTACTGAATATTCTTGGTGGTCTCGATCGTTCGACCGCCGGTCAAGCTAAGGTGGGTGATGTGGACCTGACTTTTCTTTCCCGGAAGCAACTGGTTATGTATCGACGAAATGTAGTCGGACATATCTTCCAAACTCTGAATCTTATCCCAACCTTGTCAGCAGCAGAAAATATCTCACTCCCCATGATAATTGCTCAGGTTCCACGTAGTGAACGACGTGCACGGGTGGATGAGTTATTAGATATCGTTCAACTATCAGATCGGGCGCATCACAAACCTGATGAGTTAAGTGGTGGAGAACAGCAGCGCGTGGCGATTGCCGCAGCCTTGGCAAATGATCCACCAGTGGTGTTAGCTGATGAACCAACAGGAGAATTGGATTCCGAGACATCACAGACCATCGTGAATTTCTTAGCACAGATTAATCGAAAATATAACAAAACCATCATTATGGTCACCCACAATCCGATTGTTGCTGCAGCAACAGGAAGGATATTCCGCATAGAAGATGGCGTGATAAGAGCAGCCTATACACCTGCAGAGCTCGAAGCGGGAGCAGAAGGCCGCCAAGTGAGTTTCGTCGACCAGATGCAACAACGGATCCGTAAACTCGAAAAAGAAATGAAGGACATCGACAAGAAATTCAAGTTAGGCGAGATTTCAGGCGATGAATATGTTGACGAACGATTGCGATTAAAGGCGGCTATCCGCGGACTTGAGGATGAAATCCACCGTCACGGTGGCTAGTCATGCATCACGGGAAGTTAATGAAGCGGAAACGGAAGTATTAATTGCACTTTTTCCCTCTTTGAACCGTAGGTTAATCATTCAAAAGAGGTGTCGATGAGACCATGCCCTTCCGTGACTATATTGCTGCGCCTCATAAACTCGCTTATATTGAGGGCAAAGATCGTCATGAGATTCCTTGTATTTTCTGTGCAATAATAGAAGGCAACCCCCATGTGAAAACAAAGATTGTGTATCGCGATTCCGATTATATGGTTATCCTAAACATGTTTCCTTTTAATCCTGGTCACGTGATGGTGGTTCCACTTCGCCATATTGAGAAGCTCACTGAGTTCAGTCAAGAGGAATTAAATGCTTTTTTTCAGATGGGTGCGAAAACGGTGCGCCTCATCGAAACCGCGTTCAGCCCAACGGGTGTGAATATGGGGTTGAACATCGGTTCAGCGGCCGGTGCAAGCATAGAGCACCTCCACCTGCATATCGTTCCCCGCTACCCCCGTGAATTGGGTTTCATGGAAACAACTGCTGACACTCGGACTCTAGTTATGGATGCTGACACCACGTTCAAACGGTTAAAGCCACATTTGCGTATTCTACAAGAAGACCTAAGTGAAAAAGCAGGAGGTAAATAACATTGGGGAAAAAACGCCAAACTGAGCACCATGGTTTAGTCCAAGTGTATACTGGAAACGGAAAAGGAAAATGCATCAGTTCAGATACCTGGATTTTAACAGACAATGGACTTTCACAAATACCTGAAATTATAGACAAATTTGGAAAGCCTTGCCCCAAAGCATTTATTCCAATTCAATTGAATTTATCAACACATTGTGGTAAACAAGAAGCCAGAGCTTTGTATAATGGTGGAATTTGTGATACTATCACAGTTAAAACTAGATTCGGTTACAAGTTAACAGGAACATTCAATCATCCAGTTTTAACAATGACACCTGAAGGCCTGAAATGGCAGACTCTTGACACAATGCCCATTGGTTCATATATTGCAGTTTCTCGTCAGACTGGATTTTTTGGCAAAAATTTTCGAGATCAGAATGATGCTTATATGGCAGGATTGCTTCTTGGAGATGGATACTTAGTAGCGAAAAAAAGAAAGTGGGGAATAACCCTCACAAACAGAGCCCCTTCCATTATAAAGACTTGGGAAAATTATCTAGACCAGTATGGTGTTAAATTCAAGGTCTACCCACGGCGACCAAACGACTACCGTATTAATGGAAAGGATATTGTACAAAAAATATTGAAGGAACTTTGGCTTGACCCAACAAATTCATATAAAAAAGAAATCAATCACCAGTGGCTTAAATGCAATAGTGAAACATTGAGAGCACTTCTTCAAGGATTATTTGATACTAATGGATCAGTATTCGGAACACAACCAACGATTGAGTTCTCGTCTTCAAGTAAGAATCTAGCCCGCCAAGTTCACTTATTATTATTACAGTTTGGAATTATTGCCAAGCATTATCAACGTTCAACTTATCAAAGACCGAATCATCGATTATTACTGAGAGGTATTGAGGTGAAACGGTTTTTCGAAAGGATTGGATTTCGGCTTAAGAAAAAACAGCGGAGAGAGAAAGATTTACCAAATTTGTATAACACCAATGTTGATGTCATTCCATTTACTTGGAAGTTACTTGAAAAATTACCTCTTTCTCAAGGGCCAGCTGTAAGGCAAGCGAAGAAAGGACCCCAGCCATTTTTAAAAAATCAGTTCTATCGTCAAACACGAAGTTATAGAGAAGTCGGTACAAATGCCAGTTATTCAAAATTTAAAGAGTTGATTAACCATCCCGGAGTTCTTCCCTCTAAAATCAAAGATGAACTTGAAGACCTACATCGAATGCACATTTTTTGGGATCAGGTCACTGAGAAGACTGATAATCAAAATCAAGTATATGATTTCACGGTTCCCAACGCGCAATCTTTTGTAGGAAATGGAATCATTAGCCACAACACCACCGCGGCCTTGGGTCTGGGGCTGCGCGCTGCAGGGCATGGTTTTGAAGTGTATATGATTCAGTTCATGAAAGGGCAGATTAATTATGGGGAACTCGAAGCAGTGAAGTATATTCCGAATTTTACGATTCGGCAATTCGGGCGCCCCGACTTTGTGGATAAAGCTAATCCGGATCCTGCGGATATTAGGCTTGCAAAGGAGGCATTAGAACATGCCCGAGTCATTATCAAAGAGGGAAAGGTGGACTTACTCATTCTCGATGAGGTAAATGTCGCGTTAGATTTTCGATTGATCACTAACAAAGAGGTCTTGGCATTGATTAAATCGCGTCCACCTCAAATGGAGCTCATCTTAACTGGACGCTATGCGCCTCCTGCTATCCTGGAGATCGCGGATTTAGTGAGTGAGGTAAAAGAGGTTAAACACCCCTATCAGAAAGGAATCGCAGCTCGAAAAGGCATTGAAATGTGAGCACAAGTAAGGCGATTGGAAGTGACAAAGAACCAACGGATCAAGAAGGCACTAAGTGCGTGGGAAACTAATGTGCTAACGCCAAATATGAAAACGAGTCCAGAACGTGCAGACCAGTTCATGACCACTTCGAGTACACCTGTCAAACGCCTTTACACACCTGACGATCTACGAGAATTCGAATATCAAAAAGACCTCGGTTTTCCTGGCGAACCTCCATTCACACGTGGAGTATACCCGTCAATGTTTCGTAGTCGATTATGGACCATGCGGATGTATTCGGGCTTTGGAAATGCTAAACAAACCAATGCACGATATCGGTACCTCCTCGAGCAAGGACAAACGGGACTCAGCGTAGCCTTTGACCTTCCCACCCAGATCGGCTATGATTCTGATCATCCGATGGCAGCGGGTGAAGTGGGTAAATGTGGTGTCTCAATTCCCTCCGTTGAAGACATGGCTATTCTCTTTCAGGACATTCCCCTGGACAAAGTAAGCACTAGCATGACCATCAATGCACCTGCCTCTGTACTTCTAGCGATGTACATTGTCATAGCAAAACGCCAAGGCATCGACCCCAAAGTACTCCGGGGTACAATTCAAAATGATATTCTTAAAGAATATGTAGCTCGGGGAACCTACATTTATCCGCCAGAGCCTTCGATGCGGCTCATTACGGATACCTTTTCGTATTGCCAAAAGGAACTCCCACGTTGGAATACCATTAGCATCAGTGGGTACCATATCCGGGAAGCAGGGAGTACTGCAATCCAAGAGGTGGCGTTTACCTTTGCCAACGGAATTGCGTATGTGAATGCAGCGATTAAAGCAGGACTTCAAGTCGATGAATTTGCTCCACGCTTATCCTTCTTTTTTGGGGCCCACAACGATCTTTTTGAAGAAGTTGCGAAGTTTCGAGCTGCACGTCGCTTATGGTATAAAATCATGCGTGAACGATTCAATGCTGAAAACCCACGTTCCTGGTTGCTTCGATTTCATACGCAAACCGCTGGGTGTAGTTTGACAGCTCAACAACCCGAAAACAACATTGTTCGGGTTACAATGCAGGCACTTGCAGCAGTACTTGGCGGCACTCAATCGCTGCACACAAACTCCATGGATGAAGCCCTAGCGCTTCCTACTGAAAAGGCCGCAACTGTCGCATTACGAACCCAACAAATCCTTGCCCAAGAAAGTGGTACGGCTAACACAATTGACCCCCTTGCTGGCTCATATTATTTGGAAAAATTAACCGAAGATATCGAAGAAGGAGTTGTCAACTATCTTAACCGGATCGATAAAATGGGAGGTGTCTTACGGGCGATTGAAACAGGGTACATCCAACGGGAAATCCATGAAAGTGCATATCGCTACCAACGAGAAATCGAAACAGGTGAACGCGTTGTTGTCGGCGTGAATCAATTTATTGTCCTAGAAGAAGAACGAACCATTGACTATCTGCGAGTCGACCCCGCAGTAGAAAAGAGCCAGTATCAGAAACTTGCCCAGTTGCGGAAGCGGCGTGATGGTAAAGCGGTTGAGGCAGCCCTCAACTGGCTAAAAGTTTGTGCAGAAGGTACGGACAACCTGCTTTATCCAATTATTAGTGCCGTCGAAGCTCAGGCTACGTTAGGAGAAATTTGCGATGTATTACGCCTTGTCTTTGGGGAGTATAAGGCCCCTCAAATTTTCTAACGTTCTCTTTGAGTACCTGCTTGAGCAGGGATTGTGAACAGGACAACAGGAATCAGGCACAAACCAATAATTGCGCCTACCCAATAGACTCCTGGCAGGGTAAGGCTTACGAGGACAAGGGTCATAATAATAGGACCGAGGGTTTGCCCTAAACGCAGTACAAGCCCATTAAGGGACATGACCGCAGCACGATACTCTATTGGTGCGAGATTAACAAGGAGATTCTGTGTCGTGGGAATAGCAAGCCCCATACCTACTCCGAATACACCAACCGGAATGAAGATAACCAAAAGGGTTGGCGTAAAGGGAATAAGAAAGAGACCGAGGGCTAAAAAGGGAAAGGCGGCGAGAAGAATTAATTTCATACGAAACCGCCGGATTAGAAATCCAACTAAGAACGCTGTGATTGCAGAAGTTACCGAAATAAAAGAAACAACAAGCCCAGCGATGAAGGAGTTTGAACTAAATACCAAAACCACTAATGAAGGCAAGAACGTGATTATCGCGCCATACAGCATGATGAACAGAGACGTACCCACGATGAACAAGCCGACGACCTGTTTTTCTTGAATTACAAACCCTATTTGTCTGAAATATTCTCGTAATGTCAGTTCCTGATCTGGACAGAGAACGGTAAGCCAAAAGAGCACAGCAATCCCAATCGGAATTGCAACCAAGGGAAGATAGAAAGGAAAATACCATGCAAAGAGTGCGAGAAATCCACCAACCGTCGGGTAAACTGCTGTGCCAATACTCTGTACACTCACATTATATCCCATGACCTGGGTGCGCTGTTTTCGGTGATACAAATCTCCAATAATGGTAACATTCAAAGAACCAAGAGAAGCCGCACCAATTCCTTGAATGAACCGTAAAATGAGCAGTATCAAGAAAGATGAAAACCCTAATACCAGCCCTAAGGATTCAGAGAAAGCACAGGCAAACCCAGCAAACCCAAACAAAAGCAGGGACGGAGCTAAAACCCGTTTACGTCCATAGCGATCTGCAGCCACCCCAAAGAAAGGCGTGAGGAAAACGCCGGGAATTGTAAAGACAATCACTACTAAACTAACCAGTTCGGCGGGAATGCCTAAGGCAACACTCATTACTGGAAACGCGGGTGTAATACTTGCGACTCCCATGACGGCAATGAGAGTGGTACCAAATATAATGAGTAAGTTGGCATTAACAGATGGTCGCCCCTCAGGAGCCTTGATGGAGGGTCCTTCATTGGGTTTCATAATGCGCTCCAACCCCATACCTTTGATAAAAACATTTGTAGATTTCTAGTATAATGGAGCAGAAGTCTTTTCAAGGCTTCAAAGGAAAAAGAATGCGGAGATGTGACTCGAATGCGAATTGCACATATTGGAATTGCCGTCAAAGACGCGGATGTGGCTTTGAAACTATACCGGGATGTTTTAGGCCTTGAACCTTCAAGTGTTGATATAGTAGATACTCAGAAGGTAAAAACGATCCATATCCCAGTCGGCGATTCGAGCATTGAACTGCTTGAATCTACCAGCCCAGAGGGGGTCGTGGCGAAATTTATCGAAAGGCGCGGCGAAGGAATCCACCATGTCGCAATCGAGGTTGATAATATCGAGACAGCGCTAGCTAAAATGAAAGCTGCGGGATTCCAACTTATTGATGAAACCCCGCGAATGGGTGCTGGGAACATGCGAATCGCTTTTGTGCATCCCCGAAGCACTAGCGGAGTACTCTTAGAACTCTGTCAACCAAATCCTTAACACGTGAAATCCATGGAATCGCCACCCATTCCTCTCGAACCGCGAAACGACCCCTTTCAATATGCCCTTAAGAATTCTTCAAAGATCGTGTTCAACCGCCTGCTTCATTTTTCAGCACTATCCTCAACAAATGAATATCTGAAACCTTTAGCTAAAGTTGGAGAAACCGAGGGGCTTATCGTGCTTGCTGATGAGCAGATGCATGGACGTGGTCGCTTAGATCGACGCTGGCATTCCCCTCGTGGAGGCTTGTATTTCTCCTTATTAGTCCGTCCCATGACAATTCCCGCAACGCAGACACCACTAATCACCCTAACAACGGGTTTAGCCGTTGCAAAGGTGCTCCAAAGTGCCTTGGATGTTAATCCTAGTTTGAAATGGCCCAATGACGTCTTATTAGGTAATCACAAGGTAGCAGGAATTCTTGTTGAATCTGCATTCATAGGTCCAGATATTGAATACGCAATTTTAGGAATTGGAATCAATGCTAACTCAACTCTTACCGAGTTTCCTGAATCACTCCAAACAATAGCAACCACTCTTCAGGTTGCACTAAATCGACCGATAAATCTTCCACGCCTGTTTGGCTATTTAATTGGTCAACTCGAATTCTGGTATATGAAGCTCCGTGACAAAGGTTTCAAAGCCATTGAGCCGCATTATCGAAAACTGTGTAGGACACTAGGTAAACCCGTCACTATTGACCTAGGAGAAAAACAAGTATCAGGGCTGGCTAGGGAGTTGGATCCTGATGGTGGCTTAGTGATTCATACTGCTACAGGCCGTCAAGTTATTCGCAGTGGTAACGTGATTTCCTCAAAGGCAAAGACTGACATTGAATAATCTTAACAAGCCTTTTAGGCGTAGAAATCTCAGGAGCACATAGTGAACCATAATGACGCACATCGGTTTCCAGCTTGGTTTGCCTGCATTAGCAGCCCAAATCGATTTTGTAGATAGCCTGTTAAACCTGATTTTCGGTGCCTTTGGGTTAATTTTCGTCGTCTTCATTGCCATCTTTGTCGGTATCTTCATTTTTGCCTTCTACATGATCTGCAAGAGCATGCGCACTGCAGCACGAGGCATAGAAATGCCAGAACCAGTTCAAATCGACCAAGAACCTGGACATGAAAAACAATTAATTCGAGAAAGTCTTCCTGCCGAGTGCCCAACTTGTGATGCTCCACTCAAGTATAATGAAGTCAAGTGGACAGGTCCTCGACAAGCTGAGTGTCCTTACTGCGGAACAGCCGTCGAACTTGAAGAAACAATTGTAGGGGATTCCTAAGAAAAAGGAGTTCTGGTGACCAGCCACACGGCTAGTCACCTGTTCATGTATTTTGAACTAGATTCAGTAGTAATGTAGTTTAGCTGGTCTTCCAGAGCAGGTGGATATTACAGTATTCCCGTGCCATGTCAGGTTTGCCCTTCATAGCAAAGTCTGCTTCGGGCTTCTGACCAGGTTCGAGAAACTGCCGCATGATCGTGCCGTCTTTGACGACTTGAATCCATTCAATCCAGTGTTCTTCCGTCATCGGATGAGGAGTTGAGCCGACAACTACGTGGAGACCATCTTTGGTCTCTTCAACAACAGGCACATGCTTTTCAGTCTTGAAGTCAGCTGTGTGTTCTTCCATGAGTTTCATGGATTGCCCACAACACACGAGTGTTCCAGTACCGGTGTGCAGCACTTCAACGATATTTCCACACACCTCGCATTTGTAAATTTGGAGTAATTCAGTCATTGTATAATCACCAATTATGTCACCATTTAACTATCGATAGGTTACCCTGTCTTTCCCTTTGCCTCCTGTTCTTTTTTCATTTTGACTAGTTGTTGGACATCGTTGTAGATCTCTTCGCCTACGCATTCTTTGGCGTATTCACAATACTCTACGCAGGACATCGTATCGTTGTAGACGGTGAAGCCACAGTTCTCACAGTCCATCTTTACATCATTCGTAAAGAGTTCGATTTCCTCGCCACATCTCGGGCAGGTTTTAAAGATTATGGTAGGCCGTTTAAGTGGAGCAGCGCCAGGGCAGTCATCGATAATCTTCATGGCTATCGACTAGAAGTTAACAATGTTGACCTTAAAACCGGTTTGGTTTTCCTACTCTTTCGTCGTATCTTCGTCATCAGTGTCCTCTGGTTCAGTAGGCTGCATTGGGTCGGGCTTTGACTCACCCATCTCATCTTGAGCATACCCTGCCACCTTTTCGATAGCGGCAATCAGCTGGTCCTTAAGTTCCAAGGAGATTCGTACCCCCTTTTTAGTCGGACGCCAACTCGCTTCCCCAGCCTGATAATACACTCGAATATCAATCCCGAGAAATCCCTGCCATTCAGACAAGGACACCCAGATTTTCTCAGTTTCACTCCGTGGCAATGCCACTGGTTCACCTACAGTCGTCATAAAATCACCTTACCCCTCAATACTAAATAGCATCCTAAAAACAATGGCGTTCATAGAAAAACAAGGAAAAGGCGGAATCGGCACTCCACACACGGGGCCTACCCCCGCCACATTCATTCAATAAGCTACTAATCCATCCGTTCGAACATATCTTTGCCAACGCCACATACAGGACAAACCCAGTCTTCGGGGATGTCTTCGAATGTAGTGTCGGGTTCGATGCCTCCGTCGGGGTCGCCGACAGCTGGATCGTAAATGTATCCACAAGCTGTACATTGCCATTTCTGTGCCATAATAGGTCACTTTGTTGTGTTGGCTGAATTGGTGGTTATTATTGTTTGGGTATTATGAGTAAAGTGTAGTCTAGTAGGTTTCACAGAGGACTTGGAAGTATTTTCGTGCGTGGAAACAGGAGGGACACTGTTCAGGTGGTTCTTCCCCTTCGTGAATGTAACCGCATTCACGGCATACCCATCGAGTTGGTTGTTTCTTCTTGAAGACGGTTTTGGCTTCAACTTCTTTGAGGAGTTGGGTGTATCGAGTAGCATGGTGAACTTCTGCGTGAGCAATGGCTCTAACCTGCTTGGCAATGGCTTGGAAGCCTTCTTCATCGGCAGTATCTGCAATCTCGGGGTACATTTTGGTGTGTTCGTAGGTTTCGCCTTCGATGGCGGCTTTGAGATTGTCAAGGGTAGTACCGACTTTTAAGGGAGCAAGTGCATCGACAGTGATTTCAGGCATAGGCTTGCCAGTTTGTTTCATGACGGTGTGTGCGGCACGCCAGAAATTTTTAGCGTGAACGCGTTCATTATCTGCGGTAACATTGAAGATTTCTGAGATTTGTTCAAAGCCTTCGTTTCGGGCAATTTTTGAATATATATTATAGCGGTTTCGGGCTTGGCTTTCGCCGATAAAGGCTTGAACGAGCCCGATTAACGTTTTAGACATGGGATTCTAACCTCGATTGTGTATCAGCCGTATTCTGGTTAAGAATCTTTGCGATTTCTAAGCAGTGGGATTTCATGCAAGCACATGGGTTTAAGAGGAGTGGCAGTAGTAGAGGAACCAGCCAGTGTAACGAGGAGACACATGTATGCCTTCTGAAGTCATGAAAAAGAAAATGAAGGAACTCCACAAACGTCTAGACAAAGCCCAACAGGGTGGCGGAAAAGAACGCATTGAGAAACAACACAAAGCGGGGAAAATGACAGCTCGGGAACGGATTGACCGATTATTAGATCCAGGCAGTTTCATGGAATTTGATGCCCTCGTTGAACATCGCTGCACCGAATTCAAAATGGATAAAAATAAAATTCCCGGTGATGGCGTGGTTACTGGCTACGGCACCATCGATAGTCGGCTAGTTTTTGTTTTTAGTCAAGATTTCACGGTATTTGGTGGGGCACTCGGTGAGATGTTCGGTGAAAAAGTCACCAAAATCATGGACCTTGCCCTAGAGGCTGGAGCACCAGTCATCGGTTTGAATGATTCAGGCGGGGCACGGATTCAGGAGGGTGTTGCGAGCCTGGGGGCATATGGTGAGATCTTTTATCGAAACGTTATTGCTTCCGGGGTGATTCCGCAGATAAGTGCAATTATGGGTCCTTGCGCTGGTGGTGCCGTGTATAGTCCTGCGGTGACTGATTTTACGCTAATGGTAAAAAATACAAGCCGCATGTTTATCACCGGCCCAAATGTCATCAAAGCCGTCACCGGAGAAGTCATATCATTTGAAGAACTGGGTGGAGCAATGGCTCATAACATCAAAAGTGGTGTTGCACAATTCGCTGCAGAAAATGAGGAGCATTGCCTCCAACTAATTCGCGGTCTGCTATCCTATCTACCTTCTAACAACATAGAGGATCCCCCCTATATTGAACCTACAGATGACCCGCGTCGGACAGATCAAGCACTAAATGAACTACTTCCTGATGATGCAACTACTCCCTATGATATGAAGCAGGCCATTCTAAGTGTGGCAGATAATCACCAATTCTTAGAGGTCCATGAGCATTTTGCACAAAACATGGTAGTAGGCTTCATTCGCTTGAACGGTCATCCAGTGGGTGTAGTCGCTAACCAACCGAATTATTTGGCTGGAACCTTAGACATTAACGCATCAGATAAGTGCGCTCGCTTTGTCCGCTTCTGTGATGCATTCAATATTCCAGTCCTTACCTTCATGGATGTGCCAGGCTTTCTTCCGGGAGTTGACCAAGAACATCGTGGAATCATCCGACACGGAGCGAAGATTCTTTTTGCATATGCGGAGGCGACTGTTCCTAAGGTTACGGTAATAACTCGGAAAGCCATCGGGGGTGCTTATGTTGTGTTAGGATCCAAGCATCTACGAGCAGATGTTGTTTATGCTTGGCCAACCACGGAAATGGCAGTTATGGGTCCAGAAGGAGCAGCAAATATTATTTTCCGCCGTGAAATCGAGAAATCCAAGGACCCAGAAGCCGCTAGGAAAAAACGTATACAGGAATACCGTGAACGTTTTGCAAACCCATATTCAGGTGCGGTTCGCGGATTCATCGATGAGGTCATTGAACCTGCCCTTACACGTTCGCGTGTTATTGCCGCACTAGAGATGCTGCGGACAAAACGCCAAGCCTTACCAAAAAAGAAACATGGTAATTGTCCCCTCTAGCGATTATTAACCAAAATTCAATGAATCAATTCGAATCGATAACTCCACATAAGCTTATATCTCCGCCCCATGAATGAAGAACAATACGCCTCCACCAGAGCTAGGCTTGCTGGGAGAAATACATGATGAAATGTCCACATTGCGGTGCAACAGTTAAGGAATTTGATACCTTCTGTTATTCGTGTGGCTCACGCCTCGAATCCACTGAACCCGAAGAAAGCAAACCAGCTATTAAGGCCGAAAAAACTGGTCTAATACCAAAGCCGTATCGATATGATTCAATAACTTTTAGTTATGCGGGATTCTGGAAACGATTTGCCGCATGGATAATCGATTTTATCATTTTATCCATCTTCTCAATTCCTCTTTCTCTTATCCTGGTTTCCGTTCCTCCTCCACTTGGATCGTTCATTTCATATCCTATTTCAATCCTCATTAGCGCCTTATATTATGGTTTGCAGGAAAGTTCCGTACATCAAGCAACCATTGGGAAACGTGCCCTCGGAATTATTGTAACCGATGATGATGGAAATCGTATATCCTTTGGTCGTGCAGCTGGTCGGGACCTTGCTAAGATCATATCAGGTCTAACACTTGGAATTGGCTTCTTAATTATCGGATTTACGGAGAAGAAGCAAGGGCTCCACGACATAATCGTTGGTTGTCTCGTAATCAACAAATAGCCCCAGCTACAAAGCTCTGCACGAATTAGGTCGCAATTAGCAGAGAGGATTCTATCCTCCGAATTGCAGAAGCATGGACAGACAGAAGACTAAAAACTGGGAGCGATTATTAGCACCTATCGCCCTCCAGCAAATGTTGAGGTGTAATCACCGTGGTTTCTAAGCCCATTAAATTCACTGATACGACTTTTCGGGATGCCCATCAATCCCTTCTTGCTACGCGCATGCGCACCGAAGATATGCTTCCCATCGCTGAAAAAATGGACCAGGTTGGCTTTAATTCCATGGAGGTTTGGGGCGGCGCAACCTTTGATGCACCGCTGCGCTTTTTGAAGGAGAACCCCTGGGAGCGACTCCGACAACTTCGAGCCGTCATCAAAAAAACAAAGCTGCAGATGCTATTACGGGGTCAGAATATTGTTGGATACCGACACTATCCAGATGATACAGTTCGAAAATTCGTGGAATTAGCTGTCCATAATGGAATTGACATTTTTCGAGTCTTTGATGCATTGAACGATTCCCGTAATATGAGAACAGCACTAAAAGCAATCCATAAAGCAGGAGCGCATGCTCAACTCAGTTTCAGTTATACCATTAGCCCTGTGCATAATGTTGAAACTTTTGTAAATCAAGCCAAAAACCTTGAAGCCATGGGAGCCGATTCGATCTGCATAAAGGACATGGCGGGTTTATTGAACCCTTTCATCGCCCGAGAACTCGTCACCCGCCTTAAAGAGGAAATCAAGGTCCCGATTCAACTCCATTCGCATTATACATCAGGCATGGCAAGTATGAGTTACCTTGAAGCGATCAAAGCGGGGGTAGATATCGTCGATACTGCAATTTCATCTTTAGCCCAATCCACGTCTCAACCGCCGCTAGAAACAATGGTCGCGGTTTTAGAAGGAACCCCATGGGATTCAAAACTGGATCTTGAGTTGCTATCAGAAATTGCAGCGTATATCCATGATGTTCGGGAACGGTATGAAGCCTATGAATGCGGAATGGTGGGAGTCGATACGAATGTGCTCCAATTCCAAGTTCCCGGTGGCATGATGTCTAACCTTGTAAATCAGTTACGTGAACAAAATGCATTAGACCGTCTCCAAGACGTGCTTGATGAAGTACCTCGAGTTCGGAAGGAAATGGGTTATCCGCCACTAGTTACACCTTCTAGCCAAATTGTTGGAACCCAGGCGACACTGAATGTGCTATTAGGTGAACGGTACAAAACCATCCCCGAAGAAGTAAAACAATATGTTCGCGGATACTATGGTCGTCCACCCGCCCCTATTGATCCAAAAATTCAGAAACTTGTAATCGGAGATGAAGAGCCCATTACATGTCGTCCTGCAGATTTGCTTGAACCAGCCATTCCTAAAGCCCGCAAAGAGCTGAAGGGAATTACTTCCGATATAGAAGACATCATTGCCTACATCCTATTTCCCCAACCGGCACTCGAATTCTTCGAACACCGCAAAGCACAAGAAGCCTTAGGGAAGCTTACTCCAGAAATTCTCGCAGCAATCACTGCAGCACTACTAGAAAAACAACCAAATCAACCTCAAATGCCAATATTCCGTCGTCCAAATACTAATGGAACTAACCCTTGGAGTCTGGCAGGTCGAAGAGAAGCAATGGGTTATGATTGAGAATAACGATCGAGGGAACTCAGTGACACAAAAATACAAACTAACGGTCAACAACAAAACCGTTGAAGTTGAAGTTGAGGGCCCAACCAATGGAATCCTTACTGTTATTGTAGGCGAAGCATCGTTTCCTGTGCAAGTCACAGGCGGCGATTCCCAATCAGACAAATTCCTAATTACCGTAGGCAACATTCAGCACACTATTAACCTTACAGCAAATCCGAATACCTCGGATTTCACGCTCACTATTGATAAGGAAACTTATACTGCCTTTTTAACTGGGGAATCCATAACCACTCCTCGAAGCTTTCGATCTCCAGCCATTACCTCCACTCCTACAAGCCTTACACCTGCTATAGAGCCGTTAAAAGAATTGACTCAGGAAGTAACCGAACCTGGCACAGTAACCGCCCCCTTACCTGGTCGGGTGCTTGAAGTCCGGGTAAAAGAAGGCGATACTGTCAAAATGGGCGATGTCTTACTGGTGTTAGAGGCTATGAAAATGGCAAACGAAATACGCGCCTCACAAGATGGAAGAATAAGCCAAATCCATGTTGAAGCAGGAACGGCTGTAGAAAAGGGTCAGCCCATGATTAGCATCCAATGAATCGATTGCGATTAAAGCAATTCTTGCAAATGGGAATCTATTCGGTGAGAAGCCTTTAAGAACGATTTTTGGGCACATCAACCTGGGGTATCAATAGGCATGGCTTGCCCAATGTATGATGCAGAAAATAATGTTTGTCAGCAACTTCAGCGAAACTTTCCTGAAGGTGCTCGAACTCCCTGCGAGTTCGTCAATGATCCTGCTCAGTGTCCCATCTGTATGATGTCCTCATAATTTGCAGATGGGACCTATTCTCCTTCCCAACAACTCATGATACTATCTGAACCCATGGTTAACGAGTATGGGTCAGATTGTATAATGCCAAAACCATTAAAACGACAATATCCTAACTGAAACAACAAAGACCATTCCATATTTGGTCCGCTCCTTGGATGGCGACCCCTAATGGTAACAAAAGAGAAAGAAACCATTTCTCAAATGAAACAGGATTGGGAAAAGAAAACCCTCAAAAAAACTTTAGAAGCATCTCCAGAACGCCGAGAGCGGTTTATTACCACATCCAGCCGACCAATCGCCCGTTTATATACTCCAATTGATGTGGCAGACCTCGATTATGAAGAGCATCTGGGCTTCCCCGGTCAATTCCCCTATACTCGTGGAGTTTACCCGACCATGTACCGAGGTCGGTTTTGGACTATGCGAATGTTTTCTGGATTTGGTACAGCAGAGCAAACCAACCTACGATTCCGGTACTTGCTCGAACAAGGACAAACTGGGTTAAGCGTAGCCTTTCACCTGCCAACAATCCAAGGACTCGACTCTGATGACCCTATGTCAACAGGCGAAATCGGCGTTTGTGGGGTCGCTGTAGACTCGCTAGCGGACATGGAGATTCTATTTTCCCAAATTCCCCTCGATAAAGTTACTACTTCGATGACCATTAATGCCCCTGCAGCAGTCCTCCTTTGTTTATATATTGCAGCTGCAGAAAAACAGGGAGTCCCGGCTACAAAAATTGGTGGCACCATTCAAAATGACATCCTTAAGGAATATCAAGCTCAGAAAACCTGGATTTTCCCTCCTGACCCTTCCATGCGCATTATCACCAACATTCTCGAATTTTGTACCAAGAAAGTTCCTCGCCGGAACACCATCAGCATCAGTGGATATCACATCCGTGAGGCAGGAGCCACAGCCGTCCAGGAACTCGCATTTACCCTCGCGAACGGACTTGCATATGTTAAAGCAGGAGTCGAGGCAGGCTTAGACGTCGACGATTTTGCCCCGCGTCTTTCCTTCTTCTTTGACAGCCATCTGGATCTCTTCGAAGAAATCGCGAAATTCCGTGCTGCTCGACGAATCTGGGCTAGAGAGATGCAGGAACGGTTCAACGCTAAGAATACACGGTCCTATCTTCTCCGCTTCCATACCCAAACCGCGGGGGTGAGTCTAACTGCACAACAGCCTGAAAACAATATAATCCGCACGACTATTCAGGCTCTAGCCGCTGTCCTTGGTGGTACACAATCATTACATACAAATTCCATGGATGAAGCTTGGGCTCTTCCAACTGAGAAAGCTGCAACCATCGCATTACGAACCCAACAGATTCTAGCTCATGAAAGTGGCGTTGCTAACACAATCGACCCATTGGGAGGCTCCTATTTCATTGAGGCATTAACCAACGAAATGGAAGAGGAGACCTACAAATACTTCGATCGCATTGATAAACTCGGAGGTGTTGTGGAAGCCATCAAGAAAGGCTTTTTCCAACAGGAAATCTCTGATTCTGCATTTCGTTATCAGCGTGAAATCGAAGAAAAAGAACGTATCATCGTTGGAGTCAATGATTATATTACCGATGATCGACTTGAAATACCGGTCCTGAAGATTGATCCTGAAGTCGAACGAACCCAACTAGCTCGTTTGCAAAAAACGCGTAAAACACGAAATAATCAAAAAGTCGATGAACTACTCAGTAACCTCCAACGAGCAGCAGCAGGAACTGATAATCTTCTACCTCATATCCTTGCAGCGGTCCGCGAATACGCAACGGTCGGTGAGATCTGTAACGCTTTACGGGATGTGTATGGAGAATACCAGGAGCCCATCATCTTCTGATTCAGTAAGAATGTTGAGTTGAATTTTATGACCGAAACCACTAAGAAAATTCGGGTATTGATCGCCAAACCAGGTCTTGACGGACACGATCGTGGTGCAAAAGTCGTCGCAAGAGCCCTGCGAGATGCGGGGTTTGAAGTTATCTATACTGGGTTACGTCAAACCCCCGAACAAGTTGCAGAGACGGCCTTACAAGAGGATGTAGACGTTGTGGGATTGAGTATCTTATCAGGAGCCCATATGCGACTATTCCCCGAAATCATGAAGCTTCTCAAGGAAAGGAATATGAGTGAAGTTCTTGTCATTGCTGGCGGTATCATCCCCGAAGACGATATCAAACCCCTAAAGAAGCTTGGAATCAAAGCCATCTTTGGTCCCGGTACCCCTACGGGCGAAATCGTAGAGTTCATTCGAAAACACACTAAGTAACCTTCGATGTGGGAGTAATGACTCCGGATAGCACTGATTTAGTCAAACAGCTACTCAAGGGTGATCGCCGAGCAGCAGCGCGTCTCATGACACTGGCTGAATCACTTTCCCCGGAAGCTCATGGAGCAATTAAACAACTCTACGCGCACACGGGGAAGGCTCACATCATTGGAATCACAGGACCCCCAGGCTCTGGAAAAAGCACACTTGTTGATAAGCTCATTGAGCACTTTCGAGCACAAAACCTAACGGTTGGTGTCGTAGCAGTAGACCCGAGTAGCCCATTTTCTGGCGGTGCGTTATTGGGAGACCGAATCCGAATGAACCGATTTGCGGAGGACCGCGATGTCTTTATCCGAAGCATGGGTTCACGAGGCAGTCTAGGCGGATTGGCTTGGGCTACTCATGATGTGGTCCACATTCTTGACGCCTTTGGGAAGGATATCATATTAGTCGAGACAGTGGGTGCCGGGCAAGCTGAAGTGGACATTATTCGGCTTGCAGAAACCGTCGTTTTGCTAACGGTCCCAGGACTGGGAGATGACATCCAAACCATAAAAGCCGGAATCATGGAGATTGGCAGCATCTTTGCGATTAATAAGTCAGACCTTGATGGCGCTGACCGCCGGTATGCAGAACTTCAAACAGCGCTGAATCTAGACCAAGAAACCAAAGGATGGCAACCACCAATCATAAAAGTCATTGCAACAAGCGGCGAAGGTGTCGAAGAGCTCGTTAAGGCGATTCAAGACCACCATACATACCTGGTTGAAAGTGGAGAAATTACCAAGAACCGTGAACAGCGGTGTTGCGACCAATTAGAAACAATCGTAGAACAGAGTTTCATTCGCAAGTTATTCAAGGACCCGGATGAACGAACTCTATTCCTTAAGCTCGTTAAGGAGGTAAATGATCGAAAAACGGATCCGTATACAGCCGCTGAACGGCTAATACTTCATTTAATTGATTCTCCTAAAACATAGATTCTGTGCTATTTTCTTTTTGAAGTCCTTCTTGTCTCAAGAGGAGTACCCAAGCCAACGGTGGGATTTCCAGACCGTATCTGGTATGGGACTTTTAGATAAGTGGTCACTTCATCGGGTGCTGTGGTTTTCAGGATTTGAACAAATTTGGACGGCTGCTTAAGGCCCGGAACATCGCCGTAGCCCCATCTAAGAACCTGGTCGACCATGCGCTCACAGGCCGTATGGACTTCAGGAACGGTCCCCCGCCATCCCATGAAGAGGACAAGAGTGTGTCCGAATTTGCGCATCAAGTTGATAAGACGACGAAGGTAGTTGAGGGCAGGAGTAGGTCCCACACCATCAATAAAGTCATCCACATAAGCTAAGACCATGCGAACAGTGCCTTTCCCATGTAGTGAGGAGGTAATATTGCTAATCGCTGCTGGTAATCCATCTATGGATTGTATTTCATCTGGTTTGCGAGGAGAAACCAGGAGATTTGGATTGCCTCCCATTTTTTGAATTCGTTCCTGGTAAGAGGTTTTGATTAATTCTCTTTCATGGTCACCGAAGCCACGGAAAGTAAACATGTCCACCCAGTGAAAACGATTGGCTTTGCTTGTCTCTAAGAAAACATCGAAGGAATCTGGTAATTTCCGTTCACACCATAAGGCGATGGCAACGGGATCAGCGTACGTGGTAACTAAAAGGAGTGTTTCAGAGTCTCGGACACCATTGGTAAGCCATTCTATAGTTAGGTTAATTGGATCGGTGAAAGTTTGATTTTGTACATACATAATGGTCGAAGTGCCGGACATGATACCGAAGTATTGGTCGAAGCTTTTGTTTCCAGAATATAGACGCGTTCGGTCTTCAATCCCTTCAAGCAGAATACGTGAATCCGGTCCTTCACTCATCGAAAATTAACTCCCGCCTGTTTCTACGATATTTAGTAGGCGGAAAGCATTTAATGGGTTTCCCTCAGCTTTGGCGCCTTCTTTTTTTTATCGCGATTTCTGTAATCAGGGCTGAGAAGACTTTTAAGCTAAGCAGTTTCGTGTTAGCGCCAGTCATGGCAAATGCAATAGTGCGCCGTGAGGGTAGCTGACATGAAGATCATTGTTCCCATCAAACAGGTTCCTGAAATCGCGGAAGTCAAAATTGACCCCGAAACTAAAACGCTCATTCGAGCTGGGGTTCCTTCGATTCTCAATCCTTTCGATGAATTCGCTGTCGAAGAAGCCGTTCGCATTAAAGAACAATTAGGTGAAGGCGAGGTGGTCATCCTAACCATGGGCCCACCTCAAGCCGAAGAAGCGCTGAAAAAATGCCTTGCTATGGGCGGAGACCGAGCAGTACATCTCTCTGACCGTGCGTTTGCTGGAGCAGATACCTGGGCAACCGCGTTTACCATCGCTCAAGCCATCAAAGCGGAAGAACCCTATGATCTCATTATTTGTGGAAAACAGGCCATCGATGGAGATACAGCCCAAGTTGGCCCTGAAATCGCTGAGATACTTGGGATTCCCCAGGTCACCTATGTAGTAAATGTTGAGATAGCTGAAAGTAAGAAACGTATCAAAGTCAAACGGGAAACTGATGAGGGATTTGAGGTCGTCGAATGTCGACTTCCTGCCCTTCTCACGGCGACAAAGGGACTCAATGAACCTAGGTTACCTAGCTTGATGGCAATTATGAAAGCTAGTAAAAAAGAAATTAAACTGGTCACTGTGGAGGTCTTGGGTGGCGATCCAGAACAATATGGACTGCCCGGTTCACCCACCCAAGTTGTGGAAGTCTTTACCCCTGAACAGCGAACCGGCGGTATCAAAATTGATGGCACCGAAGACCCAGAGGGTGCAGCCAAACAGCTTGTTGAATGGCTGCTGAAAAAAGGAGTGATCTAGCGGAAGGTGACCTATTATGTTAAACATTGACAAAGAGAAATGTACTGGTTGCAGTCTCTGTGTGAAAGTCTGTCCTTTTGATGCCATGCATTTGGTTGACGAAAAAGCAGAAGCCGATGAAAAATGCACTCTCTGCGGCGCCTGTGTCAAAGTCTGCCCCGTCGATGCATTATCAATTGAACGCAAACGTGTGGACCCCTCAAAATTTACGGAATACAAGGGAGTCTGGATCTGGGCTGAACAAATTGGTGGTCAACTCCGGAATGTCGTTCTCGAGCTTCTAGGGAAGGGACGTGAATTAGCAGACAAACTCGGTGAACCCCTTGGTGCAGTTCTCCTCGGACATAATGTCGGAAACCTCCCCGAAGTCCTCATCCAACATGGCGCGGATATCGTGTATGTCAACGACCAGGAAATCCTAGCTCAATATACCACCGAAGCCTTTACGGATGTCTTTGCAGCATTGATTGTTACAGAAAAGCCCAATATTATCTTATATGGCGCAACAGCGTTTGGTCGAGACCTCGGACCTCGCATCGCTGCACGGCTTACCCTCGGTCTGACCGCGGATTGTACTGGGCTAGATATCGATGATAAACGTCAGCTCGTTCAAACCCGTCCCGCGTTTGGCGGTAACATCATGGCCTCCATCCTTAGCCCTTATACACGACCCCAAATGGCCACAGTCCGTCCCAACGTTTTCAAAGTTCTCGAACCGGATGCGTCAAGGAAAGGGGAAATCAAGAATGTGGATATCAAGGTAAACAAAGCTGCAGTCCGGACAAAGATTGTTGAAACCATCATTGAAATTGAAGAAGGCGCTTTGAAAGTTGATGAAGCCGAAATGGTCGTCACCTGCGGACGCGGAATCAAAGATCCCCAAAACATCAAAGTCGTCGCTGAACTCGCCAACGAGTTGAATGCCGCCTTGGGTGGTTCCCGCCCAATCGTTGACCAAGGCTGGATGAAGCACCACCAACAGGTTGGCCAATCTGGACGCACCATCGCCCCAAAACTCTACATCGCTTGTGGAATCAGCGGAGCCATCCAACACCTAGTAGGCATGCGAACAAGCGACGTCATCGTCGCCATCAACACCGACCCAGATGCCCCAATCCACACAGTATCTGATTTCTCCATTGTTGGCTCGTTGTTTGATATAGTTCCTGCTATTGTCAAGGAGCTTCGTCGTGTGAAAGCCAAAAAGTAACTATTCCTTTGGCTTAACGAAGTCCATAACGAGCCAATCTGTTACATTGCTATGTTTTCGTGCCTGGTTAGGCGGTGCCAAAACTAACCACCGAATTAGTGAGTCTATGTTGTAAGTTCGAGCACTCCATTGAACAACAATAAATTAGAAGCGAGAATTCATCACTTGTCCATCAACGAGAAATCGCCATGATGATGTGTTTAGTTGTGGCACCACATCGATTTGCAATGTGAAGAACTGGTCATTTGGAGTAATAGTTGTACGTGTGTATCCGATTACACCAATGAGCGCAAGTGGAATGCAACAGAGAGCTTACAAACCAATGGCAAATGCGCGGACCCGAAAATGCCATTTTGATTTCCACCTGTGTGATTTTATCTTGTTTACCGTTACCATCGTTTTGGGCTTTCTCCTAACTCTAGGGTGGAGTTTTCTCTATCTCTACTAGAGAAGGCCTTTGTAGCTTATGCCTCGAGAGGCTTTGTCGCGATAATTCCTCCAATGAAGACGAGAAGTCCAGGAAGCCAACTCGAGAGTATAAGGCCTAGCCAGATTGGTGGCCAAGTGGTGCCAAAGAGGGAAAATGCTAGAAAACCGGGGATAAGACCACAGAGAATCAGCGCAAGTAAGCCGGTGATGATAAGCCAGATTCTACTTCGTCCAGGGATACTCGCCATGATGAACCAAATGATCATGAAGATAAAGCCTAAGACAACTGTAAGGAACATCCAAGCCATTGTCGCCGTGGCAACGTCTAAGAGGGGATCGCCGGGCGTAAATATTGAGCCAAGGATGAGGATGACGAAAATTATGAAGCCAAAGAAGCCATTGGTGACCAGATAGATGAGTTGGAGGACCGCTCCGAGGATGATGAAGATTCTGGCGATAGTGTTTCTTTCCATCATGATTACCTCCCTGAGTCGTAATTCGTTGTTGCTATTCAGGTTGGAGAAGTATTAAAATTGCAAGGGTCAGCGCGCAGAAGTGGCTTTCAAGACATTATTTTTGGGTAAGAAGAATGAGATTTCGGCTGTTAGGACGAGAGAATTGGGTCTGTTGATAATCTGCGTAACTTTCAAGGTGTGTGAACCCAACAGCCCTGAGAATCTTGTTCAGAAGAATTTGAGTGAGTTGAAGAACAGACTGCTCGCGGGTTATAGTTTTCCAGCCAGAATCGGTTTTTACAAACGCAGTAAACACTAGGGTCGATGAAAGATCATTAGAATGTGGTTGGAAAAAGCGTGCAAAAATCACCTCGTTACCTGCAGCTGATACTCCTGATTTGAGTGGAAAGAACCGAAAATTCGTAGCCCGAATTTCCTCGAAATTGAGTGTCTGTGATATAAAGTAACCATCTTTGGATAGTAGAGATTTGACCTCCTGAAGTGTTGTTTTCAAAGCAGCGTGGGAGGGGAGAAGAGCAAGTGAGTTTCCAAGGCACATTATCAGATCGAAGGAGCCTTTTACTGTTGTTTTCACGTTCTGCATATCTGCTGTGTGAAATTGAACCTTGACATTGTTTTTCTCTGCATGGTGAGTAGCTGCGGCAATCATTGCTGGACTAATATCCAGTCCTATGACTTCATGGCCTTCCTTTGCTAAAGCGATGGCGTGGCGTCCGCTCCCACAAGCTAAATCGAGAATTCGCATTTTTTGCTGGTCTTTGATGAACTTGCGGAAAAATGGAAGTTCCCGTTGTAACCGTTGTTCCCAGTTTATGGATTGGTCGTAGGCAAGGGCGAGTTCATCAAAGATAGGCATTCACATCAACTAGACTTGGAGTGTATTTCATTTTTCCAAAACGTTTCGGAGTCCAAAGGCACATTGTTGAAAGTGCGTTTTGTGTAGGGACAAACGGCAATACAGGTGGAACAATCACCGCCGTTGTCGCACCAGAATTCATAACAGAGTTCAGCATTGACTGACCATTTCAGGACGCCTGGATTATTGGATTTACAGGTTGTTTTAAGAGTTGGGTTGTCCTCTTTCGAGATGGCACCGACTTCGCAGGCTTCGGCGCAGCGTTTACAGCTTTTGCAGAATTCAGTGACCCCGAAATCAATTGGCTTGTCAGGGTGGAGAGGGAGGTTTGTGAAGATCTTGCAAAGACGAACACGTGAACCATACTCTGGAGTAATGAGGAGTCCATGACGTCCCAGTTGCCCGAGACCTGCATCAATAGCGAGGGGAATACTCAGTCCTGTATCATTGGCACATTGCACAGCATCAAACCCGAGATTGCGTATAAATTCACCAAGAAGAGCTAATACAAAACCCATTCGGGAATAGCCAACCCCAGTTGCTGCCGCTGCAGGAATGGCAGGAGATGTAGCGATGCCTTCAGGATCCATTTCGATAGCCATCACTATGGCTGTGGTGCAATCTTCGGGGATTTCCATATTGGCATAGATCCAATGAGGATTAACCCGACAGATTCCTACTAGCGAAGCCCCATATAAGAAAGCAGCTCGTTTGACGTAAGTGCTCATCTTGAGAGGGTCAGGTAGTTCAAAGGGAAATTTTGAAAGGTCATGGTCAAGTTCTGCAGCAGGTTTACGAAATTTGGGAATTCGAGAATGTGCAAAGGTTCCTTTGTAAGTGTCGTGAAGGGTCCAGGCAGCTTCTTCGAGGGCAAAATCGACATGAGAATATCCTGGTTTCGGATTTTTGATAAAGTCAGGGATTCGTTCATCTATCATACGCTGATGACCTGGCCAGTGAGGATCTGAAAACACACGGCTGAAGATCAGGTTGTCGAGATTATAGCGGGTAAGCTGCTTCTCGTCGATGGTGTAGGGGGGATTCTCAACTTGTTGTCTGCGCTGGTTTGGGATTCCCATGGAGGTTCCACCTTATGCGTAATTATGCGTGGGGGCTTTTGAAAGTTCACTACTGACTATTAGCGGTCTTGAAGGTTTCAACGAAATGAAACACTTCAGAAAAGGTGTTGTAAAAAGGAACCGGGGCGACACGGATAACATCCGGTTCTCGCCAATCACAATAAATGCCAGCCTTTGTAAGGTGGGCAAATAAGGCTTTACCATTCTGATGTGTACGGATAGAGAGCTGACACCCCCGATGCTTCGGATTTCGTGGTGTGAGAATTGAGAAGTTATCGCCACCTACTTGGTCGAGAAGATATTCGAGATATCCAGTCAGCCTCTCAGATTTTTCACGAAGGCACTGGAAGGTGACTTCATCAAACATCTTGAGTGAAGCATCAAGAGGGGCAAGTAACAATGGTGAAAAACTGCTAATTTGCCACCCTGCAGCGCCTCTACTGGAGTCGATATCAGGTTCCATTTGAAAGCGAGTTTCCAGTTTATTCCCCCACCAGCCTTCAAATCGGGGAAGATTCTGATCGAAGTGCTTTTCATGGATAAAGCATCCACCGGGACCTCCTGGACCTCCATTCAGGTATTTGTAAGTGCACCAGACCGCAAAATCAACTTTCCAATCGTGAAGCTGAAGGGGGATATTTCCAATTGCATGTGCTAAATCATAACCGATTGTCGCTCCCGCTTTTCGTCCTAACTTAGCGATGTATTCTAAATCGAAAGCTTGTCCTGAGTAGTAATTGATGCCCCCTAAGAGAACGAGAGCGATTTCATCACCAGATTCTTCGAAGATAGCTTTGAAATCATCAATGGTAATAGTTGTGTCCGATTGAGGTTTGACCTCAATAATAGCGTTACTAGGGTTTATTCCATGGAATCGCATCTGTGATTTAATTGCATACTGATCACTGGGAAATGCCTTCTGTTCGATGAGAACCTTATATCGGTCTTGGCTAGGTTGATAAAAGGAAACCAGCATTAAATGGAGATTAACTGAAAGAGCGTTCATTAACACGATTTCAGCAGGTTTGCCCCCAACAATGGTTGCCATACTAGGATAAAGTGATTCACCGTAATTGATCCAAGGATTGCTCCCTTGTGTGTACGCTTCAACTCCCAATGCCTTCCAATCCTCAAGAATCGCGGCGATATGCTCCTTTGTCATTACTGGTTGTAATCCTAAGGAGTTTCCCAAGAAGTAAGTGGCGACTTGCCCCGATGTTTGTTTGGGAAGATGAAACAATTGCCTATACTTTGACAGGGTATCTTTAGCATCCATCTCTGTGGCAAAGGATTGACTAGTGTCATATTTTGTCATCTAACATCAACTGCTTGCAATATCCTCTGAGTGTGGCTCCATGAACTAAAAAAGCTCAGGGTTCTAGAAGAAAAAGGTGTCTTTGTCCTCGTCTTCGGGTTCCTTGGGTGCAGGTTCTTCAGGGGCAGGTTCATCTGTAGTTTCAGAAGTTTTGGGTACATCAAAGATAATGGGAGTTCGGGGTTCCTTGGAAGTGTCCGTCTCAGGTTTGGTTTCTTCCTCTGAGACATCTTCCGGAGCGGCTTCGGGTTCAGGAACAGGAGGGATGGGTGGTGGGGTGTCTTCCGTTTCAGGAGGTTCGCTTGGTGCCTCCTCAACATCCTCTATTTCATCATCCTCGTCAGGAAGTTCTTCATCCATTAGGGGGGGAACTGAATGTTCTGGTTCTGAGGGTTCAAGAGTTTCTTCAATACTCTCCTCTTCCTCCTCTTCCTCCTCTTCCTCCTCTTCCTCCTCTTCCTCCTCTTCCTCCTCTTCCTCCTCTTCCTCCTCTTCCTCCTCTTCCTCCTCTTCCTCCTCTTCCTCCTCTTCC
>JABXGX010000162.1 GCA_016550405.1 archaeon
CTTTTCTTTTGGTCTGGTTTCCTTTCATTTATCATTCACAATTCGTGTATTCTTTTTTTGCCCAATGGTTTCCAGGAATCGACACTACCGATATGGGCCTGTTTTGGAACCATTTGATGATGCTATTTATTTTCGACACGTTGTTTAGTATGATTGGCTTGATATGCAACATTCTCCCTGCGGAGATGGCCATCACGGCACAAGAGCGGACGAATGTTGTAGCCTTTGCTACGATTGTTGGAGTGCCTGGTTCAATCCTTCCAACTATTCTTCCGATTATGTTGCTCAGTGGAGACAGCCCCAATAAAACTACTTTTTTGATCGTGATGGTGATTATTGCTCTTATCGCGGGAGTATTACTTTATGGGGGGAGCTATTTCATCAAGGAAAATCGCTACACAGTGACAGAAGAAACATTGGGCTTCAAAGCGAGTGTCATCGAAACTTTCAAGAACAAACCATTTCTAATCTTGGAGATCACCATCTTTTCGTTTGTGGTACTCCAAGAATCTATGTTTAGCGGATTAGTTTACTTAATGGATTTTATTTTGATCATTAATGGCTGGATCTCAATCGTTTCCCTCATCCCGGTTGTGATTGTGTTTGGCTGGGTGTTATGGAAAATCTTAAGTAAAATCTCTATTCTTGGGCTCCGCAAGACTATGCTGAGGGCGTCTTTTATTGCGCTATTCGGATATACCCTACTCTTGGTGATCGGGTGTTTCTGGGGTCCAAAGGTCTCCGTGGAGATGGCCGGGATCTCACTCGGTTTAATGTTCGTTGGATTGTTGACCTACGTGATGATCAACCAACCTTTGATAGGGGAAGCCATTGATTATGATGAGATTCGCACCAAGAAACGGCGGGAAACTACATATTCAGGGGTTAATGCGTTAATCACCAAGCCTGCAGTGTCGATTGCCCATTTCATCATCCTCACGATTATGGCGGTGTATGGCTATAACGCAGACCTCCCCGTATCAGCCCAACCCGAATCGGTATCGTTGGGAGTATTCCTCGCGTTTACAGTGGTGCCAATATGCTTCATCCTAATTGGCATTCTCGCAATGATGAAGTTTCCCCTTTATGGTGAGGAGTGGAAAGAACAAAAGCGCCGGTTGCAGGAGATTCACATTCAGAAAGAGCGGGAGTACCTAGCCTATCTGGAATCGAGGATGTCTAACAAGAGAGCGAATGACGATGGTAAACCCATTGTGATGGATCAGAGGATACGAAAGAACAGGGTTGAATAGATCGGGTTATAGTTTCTTCATCAAGCCAGGATAGTAGTCACTAATCACTTTCCATAATTAGCATTTTTTCATTTATTTTATTTCTGAAGAATTAACTATTCATCTCATTTCAGTACACACATTTTAATTTCACGAGGACTGAAGACTAGCCTGACCCTCTTCCCACTGACAGTATGTTCATACTTTTTCGTTCCATCAATCTTCACTTCTGTCATGGTAGTAAAAGATTCTTCGAGCTCTAGGAGGGCATCAATTTTATTGTTCTCAATGTTATACATTGTTACTAGAACTGCGCCATTCCGCATCCGTATAGAAGAGATCCGTATACTTGGATTATTAATTTGGATAATCGGATTAAGCAGTTTCGAGGGTATATCCGATTGATTTAGATACACTGTTAATGCCTTCTCAGAGGCAGCATCTGAGATGTTTGAACTAACGTATAATGGTTCTTCTTTTGAGTGCACAGCAAAGCCATAGTGGTATTCATATTCAGTTCCTAATTCTTGAGCCCCTGGAGTTTCTTCTCCAGGTCCTGCATGAACAGGTCTCTCTGGGA
>JABXGX010000163.1 GCA_016550405.1 archaeon
CACAATCATTGGAATTGGCATCGTCATTATCGGTATTCAACTCGGAGTTCTCGCATACTTGGTGTACCGGCGAAGACGACCGAAAGCGGTGACGTGAAACTCTTGTATTTTCGATAGGTCGAAAACTGAGAGACAAACAAAAAGATAAAGCATACGTTATACATAAAATTAATCATTAAAATAAACAAATACCAATAAAAAAATTAACCTTTTAACCATTAAACAATACATTGAAACAATTCGATTCAGCGAACGCCAATCCCCCCTCGCACCAAACCCCAGCACATCAAAATAAACGACGTGAAACAACAGTTTCGCGTCATAGAACCGGAAATTAGGTTTCGTTGAGGATTTTTTTCTGTATTTTTCTTATGTGCGGACCAAGTTTTTTCATTTCTTGGCTTGAAAACCAAAGACCCTTGATTGAATTACAGACATAACAGATTCTTTGAATATTATCTATTGCATATCCCTTTTCATTATCAATGCGATCAATTGCGAAACCACATAGTTTCTTCTTTCCCCGTATTCTTTGGAACTCCTTTGACTCGCTCTCTGTCATTCCGCAATAAGGACAGATTCTTGAGTCAGCTTTACCGAATTTTCCATCCCATTTCCTGAACTCTTCGAATGTGATGTGAAATGGAGTACCTGACCGGTTTGATCTTCTTTCAACGGCCTGATATTGAATTTTCAATTGACGAATACCCTTGTATGCCTTTTTATGACGAATAGAAGAACAGGATTTACATTCATTGGTTAAGCCCCCATATCGGTTTCTACTCTTATGGAACTCATTTTCAGGGAGTAATTTCTTACACAGATAACACCGTTTGAAACCATCAACCCCGAAGGTAAAATGCCTTTGAAGCCCTTCAGAATTATCCGCTGTTGAATCGGATTTCATCTTATTCAATGTTAATTCGGATTAGCTGTTATTAACCTCAAAAAATAGTAAGAAAACTGAAAGTAGTATAATCCCAAGCAATTTCTATGTGCAAGTGGCCCTTGAAAAGAGTGTTGGGGCAGGGTTTTGTGGCTTATCGAGGGATCCATTTGTGTACGCGTTTCTTGTAGGCTTGGTATTCGTCGCCGAATTTTGCTTCCAGGAGTTGTTCTTCCTGTGAGGCGAGGTAGTTGTATCCGAGGATGATTGCAAGAAGGGGTATTAGAGAGAGGAGAGAGAGGGTGGTGGTCCAGAAGGCGGCGTAGAGGAGAATGGAGCCGAGATACATGGGGTGGCGGACGTGGGCATAGAGGCCCTGATCCACAACGTGAGGTTCAGTGCCTTCGAAGACGATGTGGGACTTGGACATCAGGTAGCCGGCTACGATGAAAACGGGGAGGGCAACGAGGACATTAAGGAAGAGGGGAAAATAATAGACATAGGCTGTGAAACGGAAAATGAAGGAATCCAGGATCCAGATGATGATGAAAAAGAGCAAGAGACCGATTTGGATGGTGTGGTTGTGCGGGGCTTCCCCAGCGACGTGAGGGTGTTCGTGCGGCATGAGCGTCACTTCTTGATTTAGGAACACCTAAACAAGATATATAAGGTTTTACTATTAGTCGCTTACCCCAAAAACATGTGAAAGCACAGACCGGACTAATAACTTGCAGATGGGCTGGTTGAGTAGAGTAAAAGGACACCCAGGATAAACCCAAGAACAAAGAACACAATTGAGATGATGCCCCCATACGCACTGAAGAAGGCGACAAGGCCAAGCATCATGACCATCAAGAATTCGGGAAGGAGTCGATAGTTCGCGACGATGAAGAAGGGAATTGACCAAAATGCAATACCGAAACAAATGCCGAGGATAATAGCAGTGATCGGTCGGTTGATTTTTCGGGCAATAATTCCGAGGGCATCATTAATGGCTTGCATAAGAACCACGTCTGACAATGCTTTACAGTTAGGGGTTATTTAACTGTTCATCCTATGACAACTTGTTCGGAAGCAAAGTTGCCTTGAAAACGCCCTTTAACCCTAGTACAGAGCTAATTAGAGGTATGACTTGCACACACACCACAGGGCTTTTCCAGGTTAACAATCAGGCACTACTTTTTTCGGGAATATCGGTTGTCTTTTTGCAGAAGAAAGTGAATAAGAAACAGACACCAATCATGAGTGGAAGCCAAAGCCAATAACCGAAGACAATACTGAAGATGACGCCTAAGATTACTCCTAAAAGGATTGCGAGAATTACATTACGGTAACATTTCAGAATTGTCATCGGGATTTTTGCCTCCTTGAAGGAACTTTTGAATGCTCCTATCTTTTATAACATTATTTCAAATGATAGAATTGCAGGATTTTATGGTGGGATAACATGGCATCAGGATATCATACGACTAACCTTCGAGGAAAGCTTCATGAATGGGGAGCTTCAATCGTGGGGTTTGCTTCTCTCGAAGGCCTGCTCCCATACCCCTTGGATGAATTTCCTTGCGGAGTAAGTATCGGCGTCAGACTTTCCAATAGTATCGTCGAAGAGTTAATTATTGGGCCCACCAAAGCGTATGCCTACCACTATCATGCCATGAACAGGTTCCTTGATGATTTAGCGATCCAGACCATGAACTGGTGTCAAAAACAGGGGTTTCAGGCATTCCCGATACCTAGCTCACAGACTGTCAACTTCAAAGAACATCAAGGGCATTTGTCGCACAAAATGGTGGCCACACGGGCCGGATTGGGTTGGATTGGAAAGAGTGCCTTGTTGATTACTCCGAAGTTTGGTCCGCGACTTCGATTAACCTCAGTCCTAACTGACGCCCCACTGAAGACAGGAAAACCAGTTGAAGAGAGTTCATGTGGTAAATGCCGAGCTTGTGTGAAAGCGTGTCCTGTGGAAGCAATTCGAGGTCCGAATTGGTCAGTGAAACATAATCGCGCTTATCTTCTCAACGTTGATCGATGTGCAGCAAAAATTGACCAAGGAAAAGAGGAAGTGGGCGCCCCAGTATGTGGCGTATGTATCCAAGCGTGTCCAAAAGGGCTTGTGCAATCTAAAGATTAGCAGATTACGATTTCATGCGGGTGCCTTGAAGAATTCTAAACATGCTAGTTGCTTGTAAATAATATCGCCTCAAGAGCTGATAGGTAAAGAATGCATATTAGTAACACCCAAGCAATTTCCGGAAGAATCACAGCACAGAAGATACAACTAACAGCAAGGATAATGAGTACCAGAAGGAGAAGCCGCGTGATGGCTTTATTTTCAACGTTCTTATACAATTGCACCTTTCCCGAAGTTTTCATTTCTTGACACCCCTCATGAATGTCTAGAAAATCTGGGATTATAAAATTAAGGAAACCGAGATCTATAATGCGTTAAGGAAGCCCTTATGCGAGTCCTGTTGAGTTCACTTTTTTTGTTCAGCACTGTTGATAGAGGCGCTGAGCTTCACTTTGCCATCTTTTTCGTCTAGTTCGACGATAATCTGAGCTTCAACCTTTTTGGTTTGACCGGTTTGAATAGGAAGGAGCATAAGCTCGGCGATGCCATCTAATAGTGCATTGTCATCTGCTTCGGCACTCATCACATCACCCCGCTGGCGACGTTGTTGCTCATTGTGTTTGTAGCGAAATTTCCCTAAGAAGGCTGGTATTACGCTGTATTTAAACCTCAAATGATTGCGAAAGTCAAAATAAGAATGTATCAACCGCGAGAAGCTGGTTCGCAGCTTTGTATGGAGGTTTCCGCTAATCTGTCACGATTTTACGTCATTGAAGCGTAAACACACCGCTAAAGGCTTGAAATGACAAGTAGGAAACGGAAACCGGTCATCCCCCGCCTGCATTTTGGTATTACCAGCGGTTAAATTTCAGGCGCTAACTGGATTGTGTGTCAATTGATACCTAGGTGAACCTGATTATGGGTGTTGAAGGTTTGGCTTTTCAATCTCCTCCGAATCCGATTCGTATGCTTGTGAATGAAGCGATTGATCGCTTTACGGAATTTGTGTCCATTGAACGTGGCGGAAGTCATAAGACTTCTCGGGTATACCGCTATGATTTAGAGATGTTTTTTAAGTTCATTGGTGTGTCCCCACAACAGGTGCAATCTCATCATGTCCGGATGTTTTTAGCGCATCTAAAAACTGAAAGAGGCTATTCGAATGCATCGCTACGACGCAAACTTGCTTGCCTGCGGTCCTTTTTCCGATTCCTCTACAACGAGGAAATCGTGCTAGCTGATCCGACCAAGGGTATTGCCACTCCGAAACTTGGACAGCGACTTCCCCGCACAATAACACCTGAAGAAATAAACCGGTTGCTTTGGGCAGCTCGGAACGCCGAGAAGAATGCTGTACGGACTCATACGATTTTCCAAGTGCTTTACAGCACGGGAGCCCGCGTTTCAGAGCTTTGTGGCATTAACATTGAAGATATTGACTTTGCCGAAGGAACAATTCGTGTCCACGGGAAAGGGAATAAGGAACGGATCGTGTTATTAACGGTTCCAGCTATGAATGCGATTATAGAATATTTGCAGTTTCGACCTGCAGAGGGACCCCTCTTCTTGAACCGGCGAGGTCAACGTCTCTCTCCATTAACGGTGCAGCGGACAGTTCGAGATGTCGCGAAGCGAGCGGGAATCACTTCGAAGGTCACACCACACGCTCTACGGCATTCCTTTGCCACCCACATGCTAGAACGAGGAGCGGATGTACGGGTTATACAGGAACTCCTTGGCCATTCGAACCTAGCGACTACGCAGATTTACACACACGTTACTATATCCCATGAACGGGCTGTATTTCAACGTACTCACCCATTAGCTGAAACCGATCCGGAAGGAGCCTACTAACCCACGCGTACTACGGAGAGCTAGAGCCGTTACGAATCTAGCTCTCCAATATTTCTTCACTCCTGCCTTAATGCTATTCGAGTTAGAAGTGTGTTCAGACCATTAGAGGTAAAAATTCTGTACAAGCCTCACCAATATAATATAACGAATTGCTAATGTTTTCGATAAAAAGAAAATAAGGGATAATTCCAGCTTGTTTGTTTAAGAACTATTCTTTTAAACCATAATTTAATTAAAATAATGCAATATACTATAGTCTAATATAACCATATATCATAAACTAGGATATTCGACACATAGAAAAGAAGTACGGTTACGGAAAAATAAGCTATTGTTCTGGTAAAAATATAAAGCAGAAATCTAATAGAACAATTGTATAAATAAATATATGTAATATCAATACATCATATTTTTATTTCACCAAAATCCCAATAAAATCTTAGCTTTTAAGAGGACGCGATTCCCATCTACTACCAGAACCACGTTCGTGACCGGCATGTCGGAAATCGTCACTATCGAGCAGCTTATTCGTACCATGAAGCGTAGCTCAGACTCAATTGAGCGAGCCCAAGCAGCCCGTGGGATCGGACACCTTAAAGACCCAGACGCGGTAGAGGCCCTCTTGGAAACACTAGGGGATTCTGACAATGAGGTACGCCAAGCAGCCATCTGGGCGTTAGAACAAATCCGAGACGAACACATGATCGAAAATCTAATCGATGACCTGAATCATGCCGATCCAGATGTCCGTCGTGGTGTAGCCTATGTTCTCGGCGAGATTGGTGATCGTGAAGCTGTCATTCCCCTTTGTAAGGCCTTAAAGGACGGGAACCTGTATGTACGAAAAACGGCAATCGAATCATTAGCAGCTATCGGTGATTGGAAAGCCGTCGACCCGATTATTGCCCGGCTAAACGATGATGACTTGTATGTGCGTCAAGCGGCTGCTGTGGCTTTGGGGGAAATGGGGGAGATGCGGGCTGAAGATGCGCTCCAAAAACTGCTTCAGACTGAAAAAGAGCTTATTGTGAGGCATGCCATCAAGGTTGCTTTAGCACGACTCGCTGGAGGAGACACTTGAGTGTATTAGTAAACGACTTTGCCATTTTTCACCTCAATAGAATCTGTGAATCCTCTTATTGTAACAGAAGAGGCCTAACTCAAGCTATTTACCCACTGATCATTGATAATTCAGTTTATTAGTTAATAGTTCACATCAATAATTAATAAAAATTGTTACACCGATAATTATAATCAATTATCTAAAAAATACATATTTGTATTATTATTTTCTACACACCGAAAGTATGTGATATCAATTTTAATCAGTTCAAAGGTTGAAAAAAGCGATAAACGTTTAATCAACATATAGTTTTAGTTATTCGTTCTTAGGAAAATAAGTAAGCAAAAAAATAGAGTTGTTATTTGACTAATTTTTTAATTATTTTGCATAAAGTTACGAAGAAATATTAATTAAAAATTCCTTTGAACAATATCTAAGTGTGTCAAGTAATTCTAAAATAGGTCAGAGCGCTAACACTCGTCTATTCCCAGAATGAATTGAATTTTAATTGGATACTGACTTTGCCCAATTGACATTGACTTGATAAAAACTCGGACTCAGGGAGATAAAGTCCCCCTGAGTTAAAGGCGATAAGAGGAGTTAGAGCCTGTAATTTCGTTTTACATTATCTTTGCCCCGCAGGCTGGACAGAAACTAACGCCTGGTGGAACTGGTGCGCCACAGTTAACACAAGTTATTTCAGGATACGCCTTCGCGGGTTCATCGAATTCATCTGGTGGCGGGGGAAGTTCTTCAGGCGGAAACTCGGCCTTTGGCGGGGGTGCAGGGGAGGGCGGTGAGGACCTAAGACTTCCACGTCGGAATATTCCGAGAATCCCTTTGATAAGCCAAATCAAAGCATAAATTGCGATGAGAACGATGATGAGGATTACAGGAATTGACCAAGGAATATCCTGCATGATGGTGAGAATGAAGTCGATTAAACTGCCATAAACAACTGTGAGGAGTGCTTCATTACTCGTTTTATGCCATACACGGGCTGACACATCTTCGAAGGATACGTTCGTTCTCAGAGCGATGTAGCTCCCTTCACCAAATACTTTGACATGATAGATGTGGTTAACACTGTCTCCTGGGTCGATTGAGCTCCAGTTTGCGGTGAGGCTTCCAATGACTGCCAGTTGACCGTATGTGTACCCTTGGTAAAGGATCCAACTTTGAGAATCATCCAGATTCACATTAAATACTGTTTGAGTCGGATCGATATTTTCTAAGGTAATTGTGACGGTAGCGATGCCTCCTGCGAAAATGGGTGTCGTGATTGTCTTAGTAATGCTGAGTCCTGGTGGGAAGTCCCCTTTGAAGTTAACGATGATGTTTGGAACACTTGAATCATTAACCCAGTGTTCGGTTGAACGAATTACCATGGGACCTTCTGGACCTGTTGTGTTTACCATGTCAGTAGGTGTGTAGGAGGTAATGTTAACCCCGGTTGGAAAGAGCATTGTGAATTCAAAGGCTTCAAGGGTGGTTCCTAATTCGATGTTTCCAGTGTGCCCGGTGAATGCATTCACATCAAAGGTCTGTTCGGCGGTCCCAAAGAATTTGTCTCGATGTTGGCTGCTCCAGGCCGCAACCGTTATTGCTTCCGGCATTTGCATGGTTGATTTCATCGGTAGTGGAGAGGAACTACTACCCATGACAGCGAGATTGATGAAGCCCGAAATTCCAATTCCACCAATGGCGTCTTCAGCCAAAGTACTGGTTACGAGTACTGTTCCACCATCACGAGATGCCCCGAGGGTTTCCATATAAGATTGGAACTGGTTTCGACCTTGGATGGCAACGGGAACCACACTGGGAACCCCGTAAAAACCATAGGCTTCTAGCCCAAGCGTCATATTGGAAACAGGCAGAGCGAGCCCAAAGATACGTTCAAAAGGAGTCGCCAAGGTCTCTTCAAATTCTAGGTGAATTGCATGTCCCCAGTTTTGAATCTCGGTGGGACTACCACCCATGAAGACCATGAGGATAGCATTAGGAGGGAGCATATCAAGCACTTCATTAAGCATATCGAATTCTGATCCGCTAGTATCATTGGTTAAAAGGCTGAGGAGCCCATCAAGAACTGTTTGGTATTCACCCCACCGGAAAATCGAGAGCGCTAACAGGCATTCTTGGTAAGGAGGAGCAGAGGTCGTATAATTACCCACATCACCAACAGCCATGATAGTACTCGTCATAGATCCATCAGGATTGACTACAAAGGCAGTAAGATCTGCTTCACCTTCCATTGTGAAATTCTGTGCGCGCATCGCTGTATGCAGTGATGCTGTTTGAAATGTCATAGATTCAGTATAAGTCGTTGTTGTAAAGCCCATCGGCGTACGAGCTGTTAGTGGTAAACCAAATCCACTCACAAGGAACAGCAGAGTGAGAGTGGCTGCTAGGAGAATATATTGCACATTTCCGGTAATCATCTTTTCCTGGGTGTTTATACGTTTCATAACAGTCATCTCCAGTGCAGCTAGTTTTCGACCGGTATGAGTAACCGTCCGATGAAACCTCCAATCATCATTGCTACGAGTAAGATGATGAAATTTAGTATAGCAGGCAATACAATCGTATTCAAAATAAACGATTGAAGAAGCGCCAATAATGCATTAGGATCAGGCGCACCTCCACCAATTACATCCCCAATACCACCGGTGAGTGCATTAATGAGTGGACCAACCACTGGGGCATTAAGAATATCAAAGAGAGAAACATTTGGTGGGATATTCGACAACATGGCCATCGGATCAATTCCTCCACCTCCAGACACCAAGAGCGGAATAACCATAGCCACAATGCCAACGATGAGCATGAGAAAGGTTAACCCGAAAACGAAAATTGCTACAGGTATGGCACCCCAAATGCTTCGGATAAATAACCCCGAAACAATTCCGATTACTACCCAAATGGCGATGTTCGTTGTGAAAGTCAGGGGATGTGCGAAGATGAGAAACATATACATGAGAAAGAACCGGAGCCAAGGACCAAAGTAAGGCGCAAGCCATAAGATGATGTTATTATACTCAATAGGAATCATGACAAAGGCAAGTGAAATCGTAAGAAGAAAGCCTACAGATAGTCCGATAAGTTTTCGTCCCATAGTCTCATTCCTACCTAGCTAGTAGTTACATTTGTCTCTCCAAAATCACACCTTTAAGGTTTCTTGCCGACAAAAAGCCCCCAGGTATCCTATATGTTTATCTCAATAAACTCCTGGAAGATACTCAATTATTTGCTTTGCTTTCGACGGCGTCTTCGCCGTATTTTCCGGGCACGTTTCTTTTTCCATTTCTTTCGCATTATCTACCTGTTCCACTGAAGTGAATTCAGGCGTTGATTTGGTAATTCTTTCATAAAAATGATATTAGACAACAGGTCATTTTTCCTTCAGCGAAGTTTCTGCTACGGATTTGAGGGGTCCCCACAAGGTGCCAAGGGGAAAGACAATTTGAAACACATACAGGAAAATAAATTGAGCAAGGAACATTGTTAATAATCGGACAGCTAAGAGCCCAAATTCACTAAAGAGAAGCAATATCGATAATTCGATTTGTCTAATTGGAGCAGCGAAGAATTTAGTAGTAGCGAATCCGACAAGATTGACTAAAAAAAGCCCGAAGCTTAGAATGAAGATAAGGAGCATTTGGATGCTTCGTCGGAGCGCTCTTTCAGCACGGTGGTGAAGGTTCTGGACCTGTTTATCAAAATTATGATCAATCACCAATTGCATTCTCTTATTACAAATATAATGACTTACTTCGAAATCGATCATGAAAATGATGAAACTAAGACCCACGGAATAGCAAATTACCAGATACAGGGTCATTGCAGGACCCCAAATGGTGAATATTTCAGAGGGATATTCAAGCAGATAGATAACGACCACAAAAAGAAAACCGAGGAGTACACTAACCACGGTGAGCATCGTTTCGAGGTTGATATCAGGTCGTTGAAGCTTGGTTGCATTCATCACCTTTGGTTTCTCCGGTTTCAATTTTCATCGAGTGCTTTGAATGAAGGATTTTATTTTATTTTGTTCGCGCTCCCATTTTTTTCGGGAAGTGCGTAGTTGAAAAAGGTCAATGTCTTTGTAGATGATCGCTTCTTTGCCTTTGGGAATTGTTCGTTCTTCGCGTTCTTTTTCTGGGCTATAAATGAGTGAATCACCAAATTCGGCCACATTAACGAAGAAACTATACGCGTAGATAGAGCGTCGAGCATCAAAGTGTGTTGCTTTAAAATCAGCTGTAACGGGCGTAAAGGCGGGATTGATGATGATATCAATGGGTGGTTCGAAGTTTTTCAATTCCACTCGGAGGTCCATATCTAAGAAATCTCGGCAGATTATCACAGCAATACGTCCATATTCTGTATTCGCGATGGTAATCGTGGTTGGCGTATCGCCAGTGTTTATACCTTCAGTAACGCGCTTTTTCTGGAAGTGAATAATTGCTGGAACATGCTTAGTTTGTTCCCATTGCAAACCTTGAGGAGATATGATACTGCTGATATTCTGTTGTGTCTCAATATTATGATACGAACCGGGGATTAGGTACATGTCATATTTCTCTGCAAGGCTGTAAACCTCCTCACGAAGTCCTGAGTCGCTCAAATCAATCGTTAACTCTGGAAAAGCAAGGATCCGGATATTATTAGCTGCAGCCTTTTTGACCATGGCTCGGAGGGAATTGCGAATGGTGTTGATTTTGGCTTGACGAATTTTGAAGAGCCCTGGTGCCTGTTCCTCATAGAATTCTTTGAGAATATCTCCTTCCTGTGATAGACCAATTTGGGCGATGCCTACTCGAAAAGTACTTTTCGCCTGCTGTTTACCATCAGCGAGAAAGTCAAGATATTCAAACCGATACTTCTTTTTATGGCGTATTGCAACAAGACCTTGTTCATCTATCATTTCAGTGACGGTTTCTTGAATCATGCGTTCAAGAAGAACATCAAGCTTTGTTAGTTGGACCAATTCCTGTTTGGAAGGATTGTCTTTCATGATTTGATCCCATTTTTGCATCTGGGAATCAAGGAATTCTCGTTCCTTTAAGAGCGTCTTTGCTAGCCTGTCTAAACCAGTTTCATCAGCAATCGCCTGAGCCTGGGTGAGGAGCTTATTCGCTCGACCCATATCCATTTCGATCAACGCTAGCTTAGATTGGAGTAGATAAGTTTCTGCTAGGAGGGATTGCGAGGCCTGCTCCTTGGCAATTCGAAGGAGTTGATTTGAGAGGTGAGAAATGTCGGAGATGAGTTCAACTTCACCAGTGAGTTTGAGTTCAGAAAGAAGTAATTCGGTAAGGTGAATCATAGCCGTGACTGTTAATGAATGATCACGGACCTCATCTTTGACGACTGTTTCCAGTATGTCTGCAGCCTTGAGTTTCTGGCGGGTGCGATTACTCGATTTGAGAATAAGTGCTTGGGCGACTTGGTAGCGTTGACTAATTACTCGATTCTTGGCGCGAGTATCAATCGCCTTTAATTGGGTTATTGTTTTTTCAACTAGATCAGAATCCTGCTTCTCAAGAGCTACCCAAACGAGTTCAAAAAGAACTATAGCGGTCAGGAAATCATTGCTAAGATCTTTATAGGTCCGCAGACTTCGTTGATAATAATCCTGAGCCTTATCATACTCACCTTTTTTCCTATAGACCCCCCCAATGTTCGCTTGCAGTAAGGCTATGGACTCTCTAATTTGTAACATTTCATAAATTTTGAGACTTCTTTGGAAATGCTCAAGTGCTAGATCTAAATCACCTTTCAAATCCGATATATTACCTAGGTTGTTAATTGCAAGAGCTAAATCCGATTGGCGACCAGTTTTTTCACTGAGCTTCAAACTTCGTGTATAGTAAATTTGTGCTTGCTTTAAGTCACCTTTGAATTGAAAGACTACGCCTAAATTCAGAAGTGACCGTGCAATATCATGCGGATTTCCGATTTCTTCGGTGAGGACCAAACTCCTTTGCTGAAATTCTAGGGCTTTATCAAGATCACCAAGCCGCGTATAGCAGTTTCCTAGGTTGGATAAAGCAACAGCTATGTTCCGCTTGATGCTAAGTTGTTCAAAGATTTCTAAAGCCTGATTATAGAATACTATCGCCTGATCAAATTCGCCTTTAGACCAGTAAATGAGCCCTAGGTTGTTTAGAGAAGAAGCAATTCCAGTCTTATCTTGTAAGGCTTCTCTAATTTCTAAACTTTGCTTATGATAGTCAGATGCGGCATCAAGGTCCCCTTTGTACCAGTATAGGACGCCTCCCTGGTGGAGTAATTCCGCCTTCCTCTCGTTGACCTCCGTCGCGCTCTTTGATTTGATCGTCTCGAGGCGGTGCAAACCTTCTGTAACTAGTTCGAGGGCTTCAGTCATCTGTTCTCTAAGGCGAAGAAGTTCAACTCGAAGAGTCATGCCTTCCAGGAATTGTAATGGCGTAATTTCTCCCTGGGAATAATCTTTGATTTTGTTGAGTGTGGATTCTGCCTGGTCTAATTCACCTAAATCTATCAACAAGCGGGCGTGGATTAGTTTGCAGGCTAGTTGGTCTTTAGGAGGCAATTGATCAGAGGGCATAGCTGTCAGCTTAGCCATTGCTGAACTATACTTCCCTCGCTCTCTGAGCTGACGAATGGCGGCCAATTGCTTCTGAACTTTCGAAGGCAAATCAGATTCTTCCAAGGAATAATCGTGGGTTTATTCACGGGGAATCTTATATTTCTTTGAATTGGAAGCGTATCAACACTGTCTTTCTGAGAAGGTAAGGGGTTAAAGGAAGTTGCTTGCATAATACACTAAAAAGCGACTCATGATTGGAGGTGATCGCTATATTTCAGCTTTTTACATTAGCAATATATTTCCTCATGACAGCTATTCCAACAATAATTGTAGTTGCTGTTGTCTTCTGGGCAATTGGCGGAATGATGAAAGACCTCACAGTGACACCAAAAAACGCCTTTATTGTAGCAACTATTGGAGCAATCATAGGTACATTGGCTAATTTTCTAACTCTCTTCCTCATTATTTGGTTCATGTACATTATTTCATTGCACTTACTTGAAGACTACCTCACTGCTTTGAGTGCAGGTATCACTGCATTTCTTGTATACATTCCCTTAGCAAAGAAATTCTTCAGAACCCAAACAAGTCAAGCTATTATGATTGCCATTATAGGCGCAATTGTCACCCTACTAATGGCTTTTGTTGGCAATTTTATAATCCTCATTTTTGCTCCGTATATCTAAAGGTATCATTTCAATTGTCAGAGACAGGAGTAATTGCGGTTTAGAAGTCGTCCTAAAAGCTTTTACAAAGCCTTTGACAGATTTCTCTATGATTATGGACTCTGTTGCATTAGTTAGTGGGTATACAGATTTAAGGCAGACAATTTCCCGGGGCCTCAACCTAATTGGTGGCTTAAGGGCTTTACGCTCGCCAGTAATTATCAAGCCAAATATCTGTACAATCTCAGATAATACAGGGCATTCCGTTACCCATCCATTTGTGGTTGAAACACTTTGTTCCTTTCTCTACCACCAAGATTCATCCCTTTCTGTCCGCATTGTCGAATCTGACAGCCAGAGTAAATTGGCAAACGAAGCTTTCATAAAATTCGGGTATTCTGATCTCGCTTCACAGTTCCAAGCTGAAGGCTATGATTTGAACATAATAAATCTGAGTGAATGCCCCTTAAAAGAAGTGCAATTTGAGGGCGATTATTTCTCCAATCCAGAGCTGCCAGACGAACTCTTGAAGCAAGGTTATATTATTTCTGTAGCTCAAGCCAAAACCCATTACTTAACCTCGATAACCGGCGTCCTGAAGAATCTCTTCGGATTTCTCCCCCGCAAGAAAAAGGGTTACTATCATCCAAATATTAGTGAAGTCATTGTCGATTTGAACCGTCTTTTTCCCATAAATCTAGCTATTGTGGATGCCCGTGTGGGGGTAAGAGGATGGAATGGACCAGAAACAGTAGAGTTAGGAAAATTCATCTTCGGTCACAAGCCTGTGCCAGTTGATGCCACTCTAGCCCAATTGATGGGTGTGGATCCTGAAACAATTCAGCATCTAATACAATGCCATAAATACGGGCTAGGTACATTATCACCGGCAATCCTCAATGATACAGGATGTGTTTAGACTGACAGAAACTAGCCCGGAACAAGTCTTTACCGAACTTTCTTTCTATCTTTGGAGAGTTCGACTTGAACCCAATCAGGAATGGTTATCCGAAATGATGTTTAGAGGCTCAGACAAAGCTCTAGCCACTGTACGAGATGCCATCCAAGCCATGCGTGAAGAATTCAAGACCTTTGGACAAAGCACTCGAAAATTCCTATGTAATCCTCCTGAAGATGTAGATGTACTTCGTTATGCCCGAGAAAATAATGCAGAAATCGAATGGCAAATCTGGCTCGTGCTTCGAATGGAACAAGATGTTCCTGATGATAGAGTTTATGAGGTAAAAAACAAAGCGGTAACAGTCCAACTTAATGATCAGATGGCTACGGAGTTCATACGAGTGATTGATGACTACTTGAGACCAGGAGCAATTCACATGGATGGTCTCACTGCCCCAGGAAACCTATTTCTCGCTTTAGACTGGCTCGGTTTTGATAGTTGGATAGATTAAAAAAACTGGAAAAATTATATCAAAGGTGAATTACAAAAAATAAAGGAGCGAGAAGGCTGTTACCAGTCCTCCTCGTCCTCGGAATCGTCTTCCCATTCTTCTTCGTCGTCTTCAGGACCGTATTCATATGGATTCATTTTCTTCACCTTTTTTGATTCGTCATGACGTTGTTCAACAGGCAACCATTCGACATCTAACCATCCAGCAGGACTAATTGGCCACTCCTGCTCTTTGAGTAGAAGTCGTGGTTTACAAGGGACCGTCCGACTCAAAAATGGGTTATTTCTTACCCTTCTTTTCGGTAGTGGTCTTTCCCTTACTCTTTTTCTTTGCTGACTTTTTCTTACCAGCCATGAGAATCACGACCTAGATATCCCAAACAGCCGGTTCTAAATCAAAATACTTGATAACAAAATAAGGTTAGATATCCTTTAAAATCGCAAAATATCGCCAAATAATCTCTTTTTACGAAGAACAAATCGAAATTATTTTTCATTAATGATTTTTGACACAAATTTAGGTTAAGATTGAAAAATAAAACGTTTTTGATTCACTTTGATGTGTCACAAAACTTCAGCCTGTGATTCACTTTGGTAACAGCTGACGCGACTCGATTAACAAGATCAGATAAATCGATTCGGAATTCATTTTGGAAAAATTGTGCCTGCTTTCTAAAAAGACGCATCTGTGACCGTAATCGGTGAAACTGATGAATGAATTTTCTTTGGTTTCCGTTTTCCCTTGGCTCTGCTTTTATTTGGTTGAATAAGTTTCTGCAGGTCTTGATTAGCCGTTGAGCGCGATTCGTTTGATTTGAACGGATCAGTTCAAGTATTGCTTGGTCACTGGAAGAGTGGACTAGCTCTAACCGTGGTGCATACTGTACTTCTGCGCCTAACTCTAGAAGACGAGAAATAAATTCGCTGGGGCGAAGGAGAGCTGGTGAATATAATCGCACCCGACGAGTTCGGATTTGGGGTAATAGTACTATTCCTGGCCGTAGGCGTATAAGGGGTGTCCGGTGAAAGATTCGTGATAGCCCTTTTCGTTGAAACTCAGTACGTAGGGGAGTGAATACTACCATCAAATAGCGCCTAGCGCTTCCTGGTACAATTGTTTCATTTTTTCCGAGTGAAGTGGTATCACGGCGCGGGATAAAGGTGAGTAAGTCTGAAGTAGCAAACAGGGAAGTTTGAGGTTTAGATTTTGGTTGCCGTGGTTTAGCATACAGTCCAGGTCGGATATAGACGAGGGTCGATTCATCATTGAAAAGATTCAGGGAATTTCTTTTAGCTACTAAAAAGTGTGAAAATCCTTTGAGTTTCATTGCAGCCCCAAAACTGGGCTCCGCTAGACGTTCAGAACTGGAGGAAAGTACACCATCCTTGGGGATTGATGTCATCTTGGTAGAAAGGGACTGATTTCTTACTATTTTTGCCTGATTATAGCTCGTATTTTACCTTTTCTGTATCCGATGATTTATGAATTGTAATTCGAGTATTACAGTGGGCTAACTGGAACGAACAGTGAGATAGAAGTATTCCGTTTCTGTATGTACTCCGTCAACCAGTATCCGTAGTTCTATAATAAAGGTTGTTAACAAGATACCTGGATCCAGATTCTTTGCATGGATAGTGATGGTTCCGCCCATTAGATCCATAGGGAACATTGTAGACATACCAACATTGTATAGGAAGACTCCGCTGGAATAGGTAGGAGTTACATTGGCTCCATGATAGATGATGTCGAATTTCGAACCATAAGTGGCTAATTGAATGACAACATCATTCGTTGTTGTATTCCCATTCTTTACTAGATAACTGAGAGATGCATCTTCTCCTACATCGATATCGAAGGGATCTAGGCTAGTTTCAATGAAATTCACGCCTGTGACTGTCTGATTATATCCGAAGAAGAACTGGGCATAGGCTTCTGCCGCGGTTTCACCATAAGCAACTCGGTTGATATCTTCAGCGTCTACTAATCCCACGTAGACAAGGGTTTCAACTAATGACTCTCCTTGAGCCTGTTCGGCGAACACTGGAAAGAGATACACAAGATTTCCACTGAGGGTTGTGAGGATTCGATTACCAATCCGGTATGGCTGGATTAGTACAAGATCAGATCTAGCCTGTTGCTCAAAACTTTCGACCGCTGCATCTACTCCGAAGACCGGACTGGTAGGTACCTGGGTCGATGGATCGAGCGTACCTGCTCGAGCAAAAACTCCGGTTCCAACGTCGGGACCATTTTTGAAGAGATAGAAGCCTGCCATTTTCTGTGCTTCGTGACGGATGTATCGGACAGCCTGGTAGCCAACCCAGAATAAGCTACCATTGAAAGGAAAGAGGACATAATGAATGGCGGGTTGGCTGCTGGGTTTTTCGAAAAAGTCTGAATAGTTCCGCCAGACCCACGGATTAGTGACGTGATAATAGAAATCAACGGCTAATTGGTAGTCAATGAGGTCTTCCGGATAGCGGAGCTGGGTTTCAAGCCAGCTTGGAACATTCACCCACGGATACCAACTTTCATACAGTGATTCGATGAAGAACTCTGCAGGATTGGCATTGGGATTCCGGACCCAAGTAATATCGCCATTGGCACAGCTAATTACTGCAAAGCCCAAAAGGCGAAGGTACGCTGATTGAGCATATTGGAGTTGCATCGGGTAGCCACTGAACACGGGAACGCAGTAGTAGGCTTGGCGTTCGAGCCGATTGAATACTAGATATGGGTCATAGTCAGTATACATGAAAGGTAAGAGGATAGCTTGGACACGATCTTGAATATCCCGATGCATCAGCAAATTAGCGGATGGTTCACTAAAGGCCAGCCATGTAAAACTGAAATCTTCAATACTCCAGATGAGTTTCTTCAAACCAAGTTCAGCGCCAGTTAAGACATAATCTGGAGTTCCTTCGAAGCTGTAGACTCCAGTCTCGGGTGCAATATTAGTATCTACTAAGACGAAGCCTTCAAATCCGTCAGTAAAGCCGCTTGGTGGTCCCTCGCCATAATAAATAGGGAAGTTCGCATTCACACCAAAGATGCTAAGGAACTGACTGGCAGTTAAGAATTCACCTGTGGCACTATTAGCATCGAGAGCGGAAGCACCTTCTGCATGGGTATATAAGATGTATTCTTTATGAAAGTCATCGCGACTTGGGGGAGTCAGTGAATAGGGGGTGACCCAATACTCGCGTCCTCCAGCATAGACGATATCACTATCGGATAATGACATCCAGTTGGCAATGGTTTGGCTTCGCATTCTGTTTCTACTAGCCTCGAAATCCCACAATCTAGCATGTCCAAGGATTTCTCCATCAGAAACACCAGAATTATTGATAAGCGATTCATATGGAATTTCGGTGACATCAGGTCCTCCAGCCCAATTAGTAAATTGGATTTCTTTAGTAACAAGGGGATCCCAGTGCCATGGTTCCCACATTTGACCTTGAATTGGTCCAGCAACAATGTAACCTGTATAGAGTGCAGGTCCCACAATTAATGCAACTGTGATGATGCCCAGTCCTAAGTAAAGGCGTCGATTCATTCGTGGGACTTCACCAGCGCGTCCATATCGCCCAAATACTGTAAGTCCAAAGGAAATGGCACAGATTGAAATAAAGAAAACAAAGAGGATGAGAATCTGGATGACAAAGAACTGTGTTCCCACATCAACTTCTATGTAAGGAACACCGAGTAAAATCCAGAAGAGAATGAGAACAACGATGAAGGAGATTGATGCTAATACCCGAATTTCGGGGTATTCTGTTGAGCGACCAATACGTCCAAAGTAGTGAATGAGGTCGAAAATAACACGGACACCCATTACTATGAGTAAGAGTGTCATAAAGGTAAAGAAGATGGTATACTGAACCTCTATGGTTGAGGTCAGGTTGGCAACAACACTAGCTGGGACCATGGGATTGAAGATGAGTTGAAATACTTCAGCGACTTGGCTCCAATCTCCTACGCCCGAAGCGGAACTTTGGAGAAGTAAAGCAACATAACGCATGTTCTCAGTGAAAATGAAGGTTAGTAATAGATACGAACCTACAAATAGTAAGGCTTTCCATCCCACGACCAGATACCAAGGTGGAACTCGGCGGTTTGTAATGCGGTCACTCATGAAAATTAGATTCAACGTTTTGGATTCCCAGGGCAAACCAACAAAGGTAATGATGAGCGCCATGGGAATGGCAACAAGGAAAAGCAGCCCATTCAGCGAATAGGTGGCCCACCAAGAGACCCCGGTCTTAGCAATGTACATGACATCGAGCATTTTCCAATCTAAGAAAAGATTTTGAATGCCGATGACAGCAGCAGCAATTATTCCAATGATGATGGCTACAACGATGATTACAGCGAGTATTTTTCGTCGTGATCCACTGATTGTTATCACACGTCGTGATTCATAACCCAAATACGACACCTTTCATCTAAATAATTAGAGTACAATTTCTCTACGGGTACCATAGAGTTTCAGGTTTAAGACTTTTGAGTAGCCGCTAGGCGGAGCCTAATTCGTGCAAAAGGGTTAAGTTCAGCGGCTCAAAGACGAGCTATTAGAACAGATGTGATTACTATGAGACAAAAACTTGTTGTCTCAGTTTCCGGAAAAGGTGGCGTTGGTAAAACCACAGTAACCACCTTGCTTCTCCGCACCCTACTTCAGCATACAAAACATCAACTTCTCGTTGTCGATGCTGATCCAGTGATGAACCTTCCAGCCATGTTGAATATCACAGGTGTCACCTCAGTTGGTCAAGCTGCAACGCAACTGCGAGAGGATATCGACACGGGATCAATTTCCGCCGCAACTTCAAAACAGGACCGGTTGGAAAGTGAAGTCTTCGAAGCCCTAATTGAAGGAGACCAATTTGATTTTCTTGCCATGGGTCGCACAGAGGGAGAAGGCTGCTACTGCTTTGTCAACCGAGTCCTTACACAGATCCTGGATACCATTACCACGAACTATGATGTGACACTCCTCGACATGGATGCTGGGCTAGAACACTTGAGCCGTCGAACCGATCGAAATGTTGACATCTTAATCATAGTCATTGATCCTTCGAAAATGTCCTTTGATGCTGCTGTTCGTATCAAGGAACTAGCAAAGGAAGTCCACATCGAGTTTAAACGGATTTGGGTGATAGCAAACCGATTTCCTCCCTCCCTGATTGATGAAACCTCAGCCAGTCTGGAGCAACGGTTAGCGCAAGAAGGATTAAACCTAGCAGGGATTGTCCCAGCAGATGACCAGATTGTTGAATTTAATTTAAAGGGCCATTCACTCCTTAATCTCCCTGATAATCATCCTGCAGTAGTAGTGATTGACAGAATCGCAAAACGCATAGGCTTACTGAGTGAAGAACAACTTCTCGAACTTCTAGGTCAAAGCAAGTAACTCAGGAAACATACGGTTTTCCAAATAAAGTAGTTCCTGGGAATCGGTAAACACAAGTCTTTTTTAAAAGAAGGAATAAGAAATCTTGGATATTGAGGGTTTTCCAGGAAAGTGATATCTACCAATGCCTTCTGACATTTATTTAATTAAGGGAGATAAGCGCAATAAGGTAATTTCACAACTTCTCGAGCAAATAGGACTAAAACAATTTAACAACAAAGAGGTTGCGCTGAAGGCTAACTATAATAGTGCAGATCCCTTCCCAGCTCAAACACATCCTAAAACCTTGAACTATCTGGTAAAGGAACTTCAAAAAGCAGGAGTTTCAAGCATTACCATGGGTGAAAGGAGTGGCATGGGGAACACCCAGCAAGTCCTAGAAGATAGTGGGATCATCGAATTATGCAACAAACTCCGAATCAAGATACAGGTTCTAAATGATTTACCGTTATCCGGATGGCTGCACTGTGATGTTGAGGGCTCCCACTGGGACCGAGGATTCCTTTTTGCACGACTGTTTCTTGATGCCGACCTTATCGTTCAGACTTGTTGTCTGAAGACGCATATGTTCGGTGGTCATTTTACGCTCTCATTAAAGAATTCAGTCGGAATGGTTGCTCGATATAACCCTCAAGATGGCTACGATTACATGGGAGAACTCCACAATTCACCACATCAACGAGAAATGATTGCCGAAATCAACACAGCTTACGATCCTGCGCTAATTTTAATGGATGGTACAACAGCATTTGTGAAAGGTGGACCAGCAATCGGCAATGAAGTTTCTCCTAATGTGTTCCTTGCGGGAACAGATCGATTAGCGATTGATGCTGTTGGAGTGGCTCTTCTCCGGCATTATGGAACCACACCCGAAGTGGAACGTAATTCTATCTTTGAGCAGGCTCAACTCGTCCGCGCAGCCGAACTCGGGCTTGGCGCTAGCTCCTTAAGGGATATCAAACTTATTCCTCTTGATGAGCACTCAGAGCAATTAAGTGAGAAAATCGTAGCTGAATTTGCAAAATAAACCCCTATCTGCGTTTGGCAGCTCATTCTTCTGTCCGGAATCTTTGTAGAAGATTTATGACCTCTTCATCAGAGACATCGTACCAGTTCTGATATGCATCAGCAACAGCGAACACAAATCCTTTCCCAATATGTGGACAAACTAAAGTATCTACAACCTCTCTCACCTTTGTCATTGCAGTTGCAGATGCAGTTGGTACAGCTACTAGAATCTTCTCAGGAGCTTTTTGTTGAACAGATTCAATTGCCGCAAGCATAGTATACCCAGATGCTAGACCATCATCAACTAACACAATGACCCGATTCGCAGGCGAATAGCACCCTACTAAATCGCTGTATATAGATTGTCGGCTTTCAATTTGAGCACGAGTGCGAATAATCACTTGCTCAATCTCAACTTCTGTTAAGCCAATGCGCGTGATAAGTGGACGATTCAGAATTACCGTTCCCAACGAAGTAATTGCACCGAAGCCAGCTTCAGGATTATAAGGAATCTGTAATTTCCTAACAATCAATAAGTCCAAGTCGGCTCTCAATTGTTTGGCTACTGGAATTGCTACAGCAAGCCCCCCATTCGGAATAGCCAACACTAAAGGTGTCTTACTCAAATTAAGGGCCCTGAGCCTTTCTGCAAGGACTTGTCCTGCTTCATTGCGATCGGTGTATTGAGCAGTCAGCAGCCTCGCTTCCTTTTCGAGTTCCTAAGAGTTTTACACGTGATTCCATAAATATCCACCATAATCCGGCACCGCCCTTTTGCTATCATAGCTTTTTTGAGGGAGAACGCGACTGTTGAATCAGTATATACACACCTTATGTATGGAGATAGATCCTCATGGAAGTTCGTAAAGTCATGCGGTTGGGCATGTCATCCCTCGTTGTTTCTGTGCCCAAAGAATGGGCAGATCGATATAACCTCGACCAAGAGAGCCGTCTTGTCCTCATTCCTCAATCCGATGGAAGTATTGCTCTTTACCCTCAAACTGTACCTCGAGAAAAACCCCGTACCATCAACCTCAACACAAAACTCGATGACCCACCAGGTCTTCTCGAACAACGCATGGTAGCTGCATATCTAACCGATTTTGACGAAATCCGCATCCAATCCGAAGGGGTTATCTCCTCCGAACTACGAGACCGACTACGGCGCTATCTCCGACTCCTTACCGGTTACCAAATCATGGAATCCAGTTCCAGCCATCTTCTCATTCTCAATGTGGCACGCGTCTCTGAAATGGATGTGGAGCGTGCCTTGTACCGGGCTCACACTATTGCCACCTCCATGCTCAAAGATTCCTTGAAGGCCCTTCAGAATCGAGATGCCAATATGGCTCGAACCGTTATTGGACTGGATGAAGATGTCAACCAGTTCTACTACCTTGTAAATAAACAGCTCCGTCGAGCTCTTCTCGATCCTAATGTGATGAGCCGCATTAACATCACAGCTATTGATGCCTTGAATTACAATATGGTCCTTCATGCTATTCATACTGCAGCTCAAGCCTCTAAGGCGATAGCAAATGCTGTTCTCACATTGGGAGACCAGGATTGCCCTGAAGGTATTCTGAAGCTAGCCCTACGCAACGGTCAATTCGCAACCCGTTTATTTGAAGATGCAGCTAAAGCCTTCTTGACGCGTAATGATGTCCTTGCTAATGAGGTTATTAATAGGGGAGGAACATGTCCTCCCATGCGTCAACAAGCCGAACGGCTGATGGAGCAACACCTTGTCAAAATTTGTGAAGATATGCTCCCGACACTTTCCCCAGAAACTTGCAGCCTCTTTGGCCCCAGGCAAGTTGCTTTAATCGTTCTTGAACAAGTCTTTCAGAGTAACAGTCAAATCGCGGTCGCAGCAGCCACAATCGCGGAACGAGCCATTTGGCGAACCCTTGAAACCCAACAAGCTCCAACGAAGATTCCAGAGACTAAAACCAAACGCAAAACGACAGGTGAAGCTAAACGTAAGAAGAAAAGGACAAAGAAAGAATAACTTAGTTACCTTGAGGTAGCGAATTTATCGTAAATTCGTCCCTCAGATCACATGTTGCTTTTTGTTTTCTAGTTTATATAATATGAGTGAACAAAACTAGCAATATACTTTACATATGACAATATTATGAATGCGTAATGTTAAAAGCTTATATATATCGATTGTATATATAATACAAGTGAGGGTTGTATCAAGAATATTCGATTCAGCCCCCGGATGGGACCATAATGAGTGAAGGATTACGAAAAGTTGTGGGATTGATTCCCCAAGACCAACGTGAACCGGTATCAACGGCACTCCTTGATCTGTTACTCAAAACAAAAGCGACCAAGAACGTTCCGGCCCGAGAGGCAAAAATGGTCTTGCATTTGATGATGCATGACATGATGGCCACCGAGATGGGACTGGAAACCCTTTTCACCTCTGCACTTCGTGCAGAACCGGTGAAAACCCTCGACGTCATCGGTGACGTTCTCGGTGGCGCAATGGCAGCAGAAGAAATCGTCAAAGCTTTATCCAGCTTGACCGTGACGCAATAAACAAAGGCGTCTCGTTGAGTGCCTGTAAGGGATTTCCACACATCGGCGGGTTCCCGCTTTGGTGGACCCGCTGGTGAATTCTTTTTCCTAGGAATAATAGATGATCACTTGAACTAAAGTGCGGATAGCTTTTATATGCCTGAATTTGTGAATAAGAGTGATTTGTTTGATTCGACTTGGGACCTCCGGATGGAAATATGAAGATTGGGTAGGTAGTTTCTATCCCTCTAAGAAGCACCAATTTACCTATTTCAGCAAGATCTTTAACACAGCTGAAATTAACTCGACCTTCTATACTTTTCCAAGTCGAAAGGTTGTCGATGTCTGGTCTCATGCACCAGAGAATTTCTTGTTCACAGCAAAAGTCCCCCAAGAAATAACTCATAAACTGCGATTAGATGTGACTCAAGAAGCGGATCAACGGATGCTAGAATACTTGAAGCTGATGACTCCACTTCGGGAAGCCAAACGCTTGGGTCCTCTACTTATTCAACTCCCACCATCCTTTTCAGCTGATGACATGGAGATATTAGAAGCCTTTCTCAACATTCTTCCAAGTGATTGGGAGTTTGCGATTGAGTTTCGCCATTTATCATGGATGCAAGATGAAACCTTCAAGCTTCTCCGACGATATCAAATCGCCTATTGTATTGTTGATGAACCGCTCCTCCCTCCTCGTGCAGAAGTCACAGCACCGTTTGCCTATATTCGGTGGCACGGGCATGGAAAGAAACTGTGGTATTACTATCTTTACAACCAAGCTGAACTCGAAGCATGGATCCCCACGGTGCAAGAGATCTCAGAACAGACTGGGAAAAGAGTCTTCGGGTACTTTAACAATCACTGGCATGGGTTTGCAGCAAGAAATTGTGTGGAAATGATGGAACTCTTGGGTTTGTCTCATCGTATGCCTAAACATGTCCGAGAACGTGTGAACCGCGTAACTGATGAACGGATAAGGCATAAGCCATCTCAACAATCTGTATTAACCGAGTTCTCGGATAGCTAAACTCAAATTGTGCTAAGTAGGTCAGGATTCCGGTTCTTCAACAAGTTTTGGCTTAATTTTTGAGTAACGATAAACCGGAATGCCAAACATTCCACCAGCAAAGAGCATGCTAAAGGCTAGCGCTAAGTAATCAGAGTAGAAAGGATAAGGGCCTAAGAGTGCCTGAAACCATAAAAACACCATTATAATTACAAATAAAACAGCCACTTGAACTACGTATAAGATACTGAATGCGCGCTTTCTTTGGTAATCATAGTAGTAACTGAATGCAAGTGTGACACCATAGATTATCCCTAGACCAAGGCACCAACTCAAATTGAGTACAAAACTATAGTATGCAGTAACAACCAAGAGTACTGCCATCAAAATTGTTATAATTGTTATAGTTGGAGTCCACAGAATTTGCTTCCCCTGTTCTGCTTCTTCCATTCTGAATCGCCTCTGTAAGGTTAGATTTCAACACGAATCACACCGTACGCGGTTAGCCATAATCCGATGAGCATTATGACACGTCCCATGGTAATCACTTGACAGACGGGGAAGACACGGGTTTCAAGTAGGCCACCGATGAGGAAAAGGAGTAGTCCCAAGAGCACTAAGAAGGGCATAAACTTTGATTCGTAACCTTTGAACTTTTGGTAAAAGAAATCGATAGCTAACCCAATAAAAAATGTGAGTGAGAGACCGACAGTGAAAATTACAACGAGGTCTGGGCGAATATCGGTGATGAGTGCGCCGCATACCCATTCCGCTGTAATGGAGTTAGTTAAGAATAAGACATCTGCTGTCACAATAATCCATGGAAGGAAAATTAATAGTGCAATCCATTTATGCGTTTGAAGCCACATCGGATTCGCAATGAGAATACTCCAAATACCGATGAAGAACAAGCCTGTCATGAAAAGAATCCAGAATCCCTGCCAATAAGGAAGAATTGTAGGTATACCAGGATGGGTTGGAAAGAACGCTGCCCGGAATGCCCAGATTGCATGCGCAGCACCAAACGTGAAGAGTGCGAGACTAAAAAAGACAGTTGGACGCCGTTCGGGGCAACCTTGTTTTGAAGCACGAAAGAGTGAAACAAAACCCAAAAGGAACGTCGAAATCGCAAAGATAGTACTGATGCTAAAAGCGAAAGCATTTGCTAAGATGTATTGAACCATTAGAATTCATCACGGAACAGAGTTTTTATTCTAATCCTATAAAACCTTGTCTAAACCAGTCAAATCTTGCACGAGAGTTGAATACCCCTCTTAAGAAAAGAGGAAATCCGTACAAGTTTATCTCCTTGTACGGAATGAATGAGGATTAGTTGGATTGTGTTATTTCCAGATCAGGTTCAGTAACCGGTACCCAAACCAAAAGAGGATGAAACCTACTGCCGTGATAGCTCGAACTGCGATGACTTCGAAAGTGGCTACTGGAAGGAAAAGCAACCCGAAATCAGCAATAATGGTGATGAAGATCATTAACAGACCTACCCACATGAGCATATCCTTGATGTAGACCTTCTGGCCTAATCCACGGCGTGAGCGCATGTAAAGTATGAGAGAGATTAGAGGGACAAGGCAAAGATAGAACACGGCATAAATAATTGCTAATGCTGTAAATCCTATCCCATAATACGTCGTAAGGTTTGGTGCAATCCATGTCACAAAACCATGAACTACAACAGTCGGATGAGTAAGGGCCGCAAACCACAGAAGGACGGCATAGCCACATGTTCCTAAAATCGGGATTAATATTCCATAGGATGATCGTCCACCAAAGTATTCCTTGTTAAAAACGCGAATAGACCAAAATACCAAGAAGAACCCAGCGAAGGCTAAGTACATACCCCATTGGACTGCCCAGCCACTAATCATTACGGCTGAGGCGTTGGGAATGACAACTAGAGGACGTAAACCAATAACGAGATATGCTAAAGCGAAGAACCACAACATAAAGATCGCATAAAAGAGGAGTGTTCGATCTTGTTCAGGTCTGCGTATATATTCTATGAAGAGCTGTAACCCAAAAAGAAGGGCAATTATGAATATCGTTAAGCTGACGCCAGCATCAAGAATAGTTGACAGGTTAATACCTCCAGAGGCATGACTCCACTTGAAGATTTATAAAAATGTAGCTTTTGTGACGAAAATTCTCAAGTAAAAAACTAACCTTCCCCTTTTTATCCGGAGACTTGCAATGTAATGCCAATTCGTCACTAGGAGGACTCAAAATGACCTCAACACTCCGCTTTGCCGTCGAATTTGTCCCCCAAGAAGCATATTGGCAAACAACTGCCCTAGGCATTCTTGCAGAAAAATACGGCTTCAGCTTTTGCTGGATCACGGACCATTTCAATAATCGGTCAGTCTATGTTATCCTTAGCCTGCTTGCAAATTACACCAATTCCATTATGATCGGACCAGGGGTGACCAATCCTTACCTCATAAATCCAGTTCAGACGGCCTCTACGCTTATGTCTCTGGATAACCTATCAGACGGTCGAGCGATGCTCGGAATCGGAGCAGGAGATAAAATCACCTTGAACCTGCTTGGAATCGAGCGAACAAAACCGCTCACGGCTGTCAAAGAAAGTGCCGAAATTTTTCGTACCATCTTTGATACAGGAAAGATCAAAGATTTCAACGGAGAGGTATTTAGTGTTGAGAAAGCCAAAGTAGCTTTTGAGAAGACAGGCAAAATTCCCATTTATATCGGGGCTCAGGGACCAAAAATGCTTCAACTTGCAGGTGCGTTGGGCCAGGGAGTTTTGGTAAATGCTTCTCACCCAGTCGATTTTGGGTATGCAATGAAACAAATCAAGAAAGGCATCACTGAAGCAAAACGGAAACCCTCCGATGTGGATGTCGCAGCCTATGCAAGCGTCTCAGTGGCTACAGATATGAATAAGGCAACCAAAGCCGCAGTTCCGGTCGTTGCATTCATTGTAGCAGGGTCACCCCCAGTGGTGTTAGAACGTCATGGGATATCTCAAGAAAGCGTTGAACCGATAACCAAAGGATTGAGTAAAGGTGATTTTCCTACAGCCTTTGGTGCAGTAACAGATGAGATGCTGGATGCGTTTTGTATTCG
>JABXGX010000164.1 GCA_016550405.1 archaeon
CTGCCCATTTAATCTGTTTTCCACAAATCACACACCGGCGTTGAAAGGGTGCAATCGCTAAAGCAGCTGCAATACTACACACACCAATTGGAAGAGACACCACACCGAGGATGGCAAGTCCGACTCGTATGATCGAAATGCCTTTTCCTCGATAAAGAGTGAATGCAAAAAGTCCTCCAGCCACCATAGTCAGTAGGTGAATTAAGGCGATTAGTTGTGGTGCTCCAAAGTATAAGGGGGATGCGAAAAGGAGAAACACCACCAGAAAAATCCCTGATCCAATGATTTGCCCGCTTATGAGCCAATATACAAGCGGAGGGATATATGCAGGTATCGGTAAACCTCCATGTGTTGCCTCATCAGATTCAATCGATTCTAGATTGAATTCACAACGTGGACAGTGACTAATTGGTCCGTTTGATGACTCGGGAATCTTTTCTCCACATAAAGGACACGCGATGATCACGCGCTTTTTCTGGGCTTTTGTGGGTTTTGCAGAATCCCCCATATTTTCACCTCTTATTGTGATGAGAGGATAAGGCTTTCCTTTGTGAAAGCTTGTCCAAATGAGCTAAGCCTTCATAAACCCGACACCTTAAAGGGTTTAGGGGCTCAACCATGGCAAGGAGAAAAAAATCAATGGTGGTTGTTGATCGTAAAACCCTTCTGACCTTAATAGAAACCCAGCAATTAGTAACAAATATGTGTGACCAAGAAGTCCAGGTTTCACCAAATGGTGTGGAATTAACTCTTCACAAAGTTTTCACCTTTAAAGAAGCGGGGCTCGTAGATTTCTCGAATAAGCAACGGCTGATCCCCGTCTATGATGAGTTACCTTTGCAACAAGACCAGTATAAGTTGAAACCAGGCACATATTTGGTTATGTATAATGAAACAGTGCGCATTCCTCGTGATATGATAGCTATTGGACGGCCCCGTTCCTCATTATTACGTTCAGGCGTCACGGTTGAATCAGCAGTGTGGGACGCAGGATATGAAGGCAGATCTCGGGGGCTTCTCACAGTCTACAACCCCCACGGATTCATTATGAAACCGAACGCTCGATTGCTTCACCTCGTTTTCTTCAAGTTATTACAGGAGACTCAACCGTATGTAGGGGCGTATCAGGGAGAGCACTAGTGTATGTTAGATAAGGTAAATGTACTCGTTACAGGTCTTCCTGGGTGCGGTAAAAGCACACTTGTTAACCGCCTTGTGTCCATTGCCCAACAACAAGGTTTCAAAGTGGGTGGAATCCGTACTCCAGAATTCCGTAACCCCTCAAGAAAGCGTGTTGGTTTTTTCATTCAGGATATTGCTTCTGAGAAGCAGCAAATTATGGCCTCTGTTGAAATTAGAAGCCCAGTTTCGGTTGGACGATATGGAGTGAACCTTGATGCCATTCAGCAAATCGGAGTAACTGCCATTAACACCGCGATAGAGAAAGCAGATTTGATAGTAATAGATGAAATTGGCAAAATGGAACTGGCCGTTTCTGAGTTTCTTCCAACAGTTTTGAAAGCATTGAACTCGCCAAAACCAGTTCTTGCGACAATGGGTCTGCGGCTTCAAATACCCGTTATTTCCAAATTAAAAAACCGTTCAAATTTAGTCTTACTAACTTTGACACCTGAAAATCGCACTCAGATCTATCAAGAGATTCAGAACCGTGTAGGGTTATAAAGATGGGAAGGACCAAAGCTAGCGAGCTTTGGTCGGATGATAGACAACATAGAATGAGGTTAGCAGCAGCGTGATGCCTACTCCCAATGCCGTTAGAGCATTGAAAAGTAAGTTCAAGAATATCGTTGCTTCATCTGGTGTTATCGGAACAGTTCCGAGAAATATCTGAAGATAAATAGCGGTATTTGGTAAACTCAGTAGTAATAGCAAGAAACTCAGTAAGAGTGGGAGACGGCGCATTCGAAAGTGGGGTCGGCGTTTCTGGGTCTCAGCGTAGATGAGGAGGATACCACACACTAGTACGAGGCCGAGGGCTGAGAGAAGTAATGGCATTAAGACAAAGATGTCTATATTTCGAATGAAGGAAACGAGAACCCAGGACATTTGGTAGCCACCAAATGCAAGACCAAAGACTGCGGTAAACTTGAGAATAACTGGTCCAATGGTGTCTGAGTTTAACCCATGGTCCCCTGCAAAAACTTCCCGACGGACGAGAAGTGATTCAATAATTATGATAATTCCCATAGCTATGAAAAAGATAGCACGAGACCAAAAAGGTCCAATTATGGCACCAATTATGCCACCTGGGTTACCAGTGAAGGGAGGAATGATTAAGAATACAGCACCAAAGATAATTGAAAGAAAACCGACACCAAAGAGGAAGGCCCATCCAACATAATCATTTCCTGGTTTGAACACATCATCAAAAATGAGTGTACCAGTTCCGATTACGATTGCCGTGAAAATGGCATAGATCATGAATTCAGGATAAGGAAGCCAATTCGTGAAGTATCGGAAGAGTCGATAAGCGGCATAAATGAAGAAGATGAGTGCGGTTAATTGTATTAGTCGGGACATGAGATTGGTATGTTTTGCCAATGTTATGCACCACAATGGTTTGAATTTTATCAGGGAGTCTTCCGGTTAAGCGTTGGGATTGAGACCGAGCTCTTCAATTACTTTAGATATCTCATATTATAATCTTAGTGGCGACAGATTCACTGACCCATTTTTGGAAGCCAATCCGCAAGAATTTGAAACTCAAAGGCCACACAGGGTGCTTCAATCCCATAATTGCGTAAAACGGCTGGATGGATTTCACCGAGTGCCCCAAGGCGTTGCCCGTTAATGGCAAGACGAGCAACTCTTCCTTTGATGAAGGAAGGATGAGAGGTTTTGGTGACCTTCCCTTTTAGACCGAGGTTGGCTAATAATGTGAATAGTTCTGCTTTGAGACCAGTAATATCTACGCGCGAATTAACAATTGCTGCTGCAAGATTTGGGACCGTATTTGTGCAGGTTTCAGCACGTGGATTCAGCGTAACAACTGAGCCTAATTCGAAAATTCGGTGAGGGAGCTCTTGAGCAGTATTTTCCCCAAGGAAGGCTAATAGTCCTGGAAGCAGTTTATTACGGGCAAGATGGTATTCCATTGATTTTGGATTTGCGATTTCAACAACTGCTTTTTTCGGCAGGTTCATCTTCTCAAAGAGTAGGCGGTTGTTAGTTAGGACATAGTTGGTAATTTCTTGGTACCCAAGGCCTACCATGAGGTCGCGGATAGTTCGTAACATGGTGGTCATAGGAAGTTCTTGTCCAACTGTCATCGTCTGAGGGAGTTCGGGTTCGATGCGATTATACCCATACCCAATCGCTACGTCTTCGATGATATCAACGTCGTGGAGAATATCGACCCGGTAGGCAGGAATGCCAACATGAATCGATGTTTGATCAGGTTTCGCATCCATTCGCATTCGCCTTAATGCTCGAGCGATTGCCGCACCACCGAAGTCATAACCAATTGTTTTATTGATTCGATCTATCGAGACATCACGCGGAGTTAAAGCCAAGTTAGGCAGTGATTCAGTGTGTGTAGGATAGATGACCTCCACTTCTTCGAGAGTTCCCCCTCTTTCCGCTAGAGCAGTGATGATGATATTCAAAGATTGGAGTGTGGTTTGCTTGTGCGTGCCTGTAACTTCAATGAACACGTCTTTTGTGGTTACTAGCAAGCGACCCAAGTCATTACTATTAATGACAGGGGGCAAACTGAGAACCTTCTCTTCAGAATCTACTAGAATAGGATAACGCGGAAAATCCTTGATAATACCACCAAATTCCTGACCTTTGGGATGATCTTGCAAAATTTGTTTTGCAGTGAGTTCTTCATGAAATTCCAAAGGCACAAAACGAATGGCGTCAGGGGATGCTGTTCGATAACGAACCGGTGGTGTTATGAGATCCAGGACATACAGCCCAATGCTTGTACGTTTCCTATTTCGTCCAAATGTGCCAGTGAGGCGCTCTTGGAGTTGCATGAATTCAGCAATTAGATCATCATCAAGGGTTAACCCACGGACAATCCCACAGGCGAGATATGGACGAACCTTCTCCACTGATTTATCAACAATAGCTTGCCATTTGGTTCTCTTGACTGGAAATTTTGGTGCCCCCGTTTCGATTTCTAAGAACCCTTTGAGGGCGCGTGCGATACCTTCGGTAGAGAGCATATCAACTCGGTCAGGATTAACCTCAATAGTGGC
>JABXGX010000165.1 GCA_016550405.1 archaeon
CGAAGTCTTGATGAGCGATATCACATAATCGTTGGCCTAAGTCATGGATGGTGTCGGTCCATTTCCATCCATGTTTGGACGTGATAGTTGCTGCGCCGTTCATTAGGTTATCAAAGACCGCATCGATTCCCGAGATGCTAATTGCCTCATAGGCCATGAACTCGCGACCTTCACTATTGTGATTGAGGCATTGACTGTAGTCTTCTGTCATGAAAACAGGATGATCATGGAGGTCAATGACAACATGCTTTTCAATGATTTCTTGAACTCTTTCCTCCTCCGAACTGGAGATTGGTACTTTAAAAGACCAATCGTCTTTTAGCGCTTTTCTTAGTTTGAAGGCTTTGTAATCTTTTCCAGGGGTTAGGTATTGGTAGGCTTGATAGCCGTTGTATTTCTTTTTCGAACCCATCGTTGACAACCTCATCTGGACGTGCCATGTACTGTATTATCCTTATTAATTCTGTATCAAGTTGAGCGTTTGGTAAGATAGGGAGGTTGTTCTTTGAGTTCGAGGTGAATCCGTTGCATTAGAGAGCACAGGGTGTCAAAAACGAGCTTGACATTCTTCCCTGTTTTGGCTGAACACTGAATGTATTCATTTATACTTTCCTTGTTACAAATCATATGGATGGTTTCGGGCTGAATAAGTGGTGGAAGGTCTGCTTTATTACCCACCAGAACCACCGAATATTCGTGGTTGAGAGCATTCCAGGAAGAAATGTACCGCAACCATTTCCGAGCTGTTTCTAGCGATTCCGTATCGGTGAGGTCAAACATAAGGATAAGACCGGCTGCACCGGTACAGAACCGGGGCATCAGACACCGAAATCGGGGATTGCCACTTAAATCCCAGATACTCAGGTTGATTGACCCGTTTTCTCCGTTCCAAAGTTTCTGAGCAAAATTCACACCAATGGTTGGTGCGACATCGGCGAATCCATCAAAGACGTAACTATGGACAAGACTGGTTTTCCCAACCCCACTCGAGCCTGCTATGAGAACCTTTGCAATGGCAGGCCTTTCATTTACCATGTTCTATTCATTGCATCAATTGCAATGAGCCTTATAGTCTCCACTAATTCCAATCATATGTGATTCCCTAGAGAATCGCATTTGAATACCAGATTCGAAGCAATCAAGGTGGCAGGTAAGGGAGAATAGGTATCCACAAAGTCAAGAGAACTCCGAAGATTGGGAACGTGATAAGACCTAAGATTATGGCAATTACAATAGCTGATCGTCGAGTGGTTTTGAAGAGATAGACAAACAGCAGAAAGTAGTAAATCACGCAGACTATGGTTCCTCCAATAAATGCGAACACTGGTGAAAAATAGTTATAATGCCAAGGTAATGCCCAATTAGTCACATCGTGAATAAACGTATGGACCCAGTAATAGATTGGTATGCCAATCATTGCGATCACAACAAGGAGGACAAACTGTAGTGGAGACAGCTTGGTCTTGGAAAGGACTCGAAGAAGTAACCAGCCAATAAGGCCAACAATCAATCCGGTCACTAATCCTGTGATAAGGAAAATCGCGAATCTAATGATTTGAAACACCTTGAAACCTCCCACAATATCGGCGGAGAGTACTATTCGCTGACAACCATGTTAAATAGGTACCTAATTTGAGTCGGGCTAGCGAATGCGTTGTCCGAGAAAATCGATAATCCACTCTTTCCGAGGTTTCTTGAATCGTAAATCTGACTCCAATCCCTCAACACAATGAATGACTTTCAACTTTGGAAATAATGACAATACTTCCTCCTTTGTATAGAAATGGTAGTGTAAGTTGTACTTGGGTACATAGTAGGTGTTCGGTTCAACCAAATGAATTCCCTTTTTGTGTTTCAAATAGTATTCAAACTCATCGAGTGAAAATCCCCGAAGATAAATCAAACCTCCACGGGCTAGCCCATGATACATTTTTTCCACTAGCGCTTCAATATCTGATTTGATGAAAAACTGCAGGACTTTGGATGCGATGATCAGTGAATAGTGTCTTTTTGGAATCTCAAACGAACGTAGATCTACATTATACACGGTCATTTGCAGGTTCCTTGCCTTAGCCCGCTCTTGGCATTTTTTTACCCACGCTTTAGATACATCAACACAATCAACGGCATGACCCAACTCTGCGAAAAACAATGCATTTCGACCATTACCCATCCCCAAGTCTAACACAGGACCCTGCGAAACCAATTGGTGATATCTCATCAATACCCAATCCGGTTCTATTCCCCAATTAGCCACAACTTTCTGATACTCTTCAATCCATGCTTTGTTTTGAGTTGTCATGCTTGCCAACCTAGCACTATTCACAACTAACTTGGTATAAATCCCTGCGAAATATTTCTAAAAATTGTCATTAAAAACTCAGTTATTGGAATCGCTCCTTTACTCGTTCCCGGGCTGAAATCTGTTGGGATTTGAGGAGCGAAACAAGCAGTGCAGCTAAAAACAACTTTTCCTTATCAGGTTTTCCAAGTAGTCGTTGGATTTTCCTGAAAAGAACCTTATCTAGCGCCTGTTCTTGATTAGTTGATTTCTTAATCCATTGTTCAATGGGGAACAGGTATTTTTCCAGAGTTGTAGCCCGATCTAATCCATCGGTTCCTCGATAAGTGATTCCTCCCCGCCACCTTCCTGCGTTAATACTGGAAATTACGATATCAAGCCGCCTAAACAATTTATGATGACAAAACTCAATCCAGACTCCTTTCCCTTCGATTGTCAGCCAGGCTAAGATTTCACGATCTGATGTCAGTTCCTGTATCTCTTCTTCCACACGTTGAACAGCTACACTAAATGCTTTCCACTGAGGAGAATCTTTTGAAAACCTACTTAACCAGTATTCAAAATTAAGACAGAGAAGCGTCACATACAGCTGTTTCAGCTTAGAACTCTCCCCGAGCAATCCCAGAATATGCTTTTGAAGCACGCCTTTAGGGTCACAGAAGTTAAGGAGTATATCAAAAGCTGATGTTTCACGAGCCCTTGGTAACCACTCCTTTAATGTCAAATAATATGTCCAAATCTTCTTCCAGCGATTTTCGGTTATGGAAGCTTCATGCCCAATATTCATTTGTGGTTCTTTTTTAACTCCAATTGCCTTGCATAGAGTTAAGATGCTATTCTCAAGATTCCAATTACAAATTTCAAGGGCTAAGATTGCATTGAGAATAATTTTTGATTGATTGCCTAGTGGTTTTGTATCATTCCATAACTCTTGGAGGCGTCTAAAATCTGAATATATCCGCTGTTCATCCCAGCCCTCTGGATATTGGGTTAGCCAAGCCTTAAGTCGACCCCAACGATGAATCGCCCAAAATTCCCGCTCCCACTCAACCAAGTTTTCAGCATCCATCGATTTTAACAAGGCAATTTCGCCTCCGCATTTACTTACTATTCAACTAAGCAAAAAAAGCAGTACCTATGACTAGAAATTAAAATACGAACTCAAAACTAATTGTCGAACAAAAGAAAGTGGTGGTCGCATACCCACGAACAATATCGCTCCAGAACCAGTGCATATAGCTCCTTTCGAAACTAACACACTTAGGCGGTACGTGGCGGCCCGCTCAACACCTCGCCGAAGCTTGGTGCGTACACGACCGCTCGTTCAAACCGGTCTTTTACCGGAGCCTTCGTCCACGATCCGGCGTTCAAGTCGCCAAGCCCACCGTGGGCTATTCACCCAATGATCATGGAGTGGGTGATTCGTCTCGGGACCCGCTTCGCACTTAGATGCTTTCAGCGCTTATCGGGCACAGCGTAGCTGCCCGGCGATGCCTTATCAGACAACCGGTACACCATTGGCTGCGATCCGCCGTTCC
>JABXGX010000166.1 GCA_016550405.1 archaeon
CAACTGTCGGCGGTCGACCACAAGCGGTTTTGCTTCTTCTTTTTCTTGGTACGCTGTGCTAAAGGCGATTACAAAATCGCCACTTCCATGGCTGACGATACTCCCGGTTCGTCCAATACCTATTACAGCTCGTCGTGCTATACGAGTTAGTTGACGGGATGACAATGGTGCATCAGTTGCAATTATGTCAATAATAGATCCTCCTTCGGAATGAGGAAAACTAGGTGTACTGTGTGGGTTGTTGTTGAGTATCCGGGTAATTGGTGTCCCGTTTAAGATGAGGTCTCCTTCTCTTCCGCAGTTAGGTACCACTAGGCATCCAAGGGTATAGCCACCCTGCTTTTCTGGAAGGACTCGGGAGGCGCTACCGATGCCACTCTTAAAGCCATATGCCATCATACCAGTTCCTGCACCTACACATCCTTCTTCAACTTGGTTTGAAGCTCCTTTAATCGCTGTAAACACATGGGGAGAACGCACATGCCGGCCTTGGGCATCGTTAAGAAAGCCGTCATGGCACTCGGCTACAAGAGGGTTCGGGGTGGATTGTGAAATTCCTGTTTGGGGGTTCTGTTCAATCACATATTGGGTTGTAGCATCTTCGACAATGCCCACGTTCAAAGTACTTGTTATGAGTATGGGGGTTTCGATACGACCGAGTTCCATGAGTTGGGCGAGGCCAACAGCCTTACCAAAGCCATTGATGATATGAACTGCGCCAACAACGGGTTCTAAAAAAAGGTTCCCCCCGTGGGGAAGGATTGCCGTAACGCCGGTACGTATTGGTCCTTGTCCTGGGACGAGTTTTCCTTCTCCTTCGATGATAGTCGCATGCCCTACTAATACTTCTGGCACGTCTGCTATTGTATTATGTGGGCCTGGGGGCATCGAACCAATAATTAGCCCCAGCTCACGGGCGCGTTGTCGTTCTTTCTTTACCATCATGTGTTCCCTCATCAAGATTGATTGATGAAATAAGTGATACTGCTTCATGAGTAGGTTCGGGAAACTTCATTTCTCTTTCCTCTTCTTATGAAATGTAATCAAGGTTGGTTTGGTGTGGTCGATTCTTGTGTGACACCTGACCATGTAATTTGTTCAATTTGAGAATCCTTGGCGATTTCAACAAGGGATATGATTTGTTTCTCACTGACGAGGTGGGTATCTTCGCAGGGGAAGGTTCTGTCTAATCGTTTCCATTTGGCTTTGCATAATCTGTTGAATCCTAATAGATCCCAGCGTTCAACGTTGGGCAAATGAAGCCGGATGAATGCGGCAATAGCTGCAATATTTTTTGGCCCGTCTGTATATCCTGGGATAATAGGGGTTCGAATCCAAACGGGTTTATCGAGTCCTCCAAGCCATTTGGCATTGTTTAGGATTGGCTCTAAGGGCACGCCAGTGTACTCGCGGTGTCGGTCTGCCTCCATGTGCTTGAGGTCAAATAGAACTAGGTCACTTTCTTGGATTATTTGTTGAAAAACCTCCTTTGGTGCAAATCCTGCGGTATCTACTGCGGTATGAAGATTTTTCTTTGAAAATAGTTGTAAAAGCTTGTAAGAAAATTGGTGTTGAAATAGGGGGTCGCCACCACTTAAGGTCACACCACCTCCCGATTCATCATAAAAGGGCTTATCTCGGAGCACTTCGGTGACCACTTCTTGAACCGTTCTTTCGGTTCCAAGCAACTCAAGTGCTTTCGCCGGGCAGACCGGGATACAGGCTCCACACCCATCGCAGGCTTGGCGGTCGATGGTCATACCGGAAGCTGATAAGGATAAGGCATCATTCGGGCATGCCGAAAGGCAATGTTGTGCACCGATGCAGCGATCTTGGTACCACACAAGTGGGGATGTCACTGTCCATGTTTCTGGATTTTGACACCAGTGGCATTTCAATGCACATCCCATGAGAAAGACAGTAGTACGGATTCCTGGGCCATCTTCGGTGGAGAACCGTTGGATGTTTAATATTCGCCCCCTTTGTGAAGTCTCGGCTTTTGGCACGTGGACACCAACAAGATTCCAGATGGATGCTAGTGTGTGAAGGATACGAAGAAAAGGCTTACCCATCTATCGATACTGTGGTCCCTGCTTTTCTTCGATGAATACACTGGTCGTTTGTATCCCAGTAAACCGAAAGCTTAATTTATGGCGGTCGTACAACCGGAAGGCTGGAGCCGTGAAGAGCTACCGAAGACTGCGAAAGCCTTAAGTAGCTCAATGTGCGTCCCTCCGTTTTACTACCATTTCAGCCCTTATGCCATGCATATGGGTGTCGAGCCTAGGAGGACCCGTCCTCTCCTTTGGTCTTCACGATGATGGCTATGCATAGGTCGTATACCCTGGATAACGCCAGTCAGAATCAGTGTGGGTTCTAATTAGTACCAACA
>JABXGX010000167.1 GCA_016550405.1 archaeon
GTCGCATTCGAGCCATAATCGCTTTAAAATTAATTTCTTTAATCTCAGCGTCAATCCCTAATTTGTGGGCTTCCTGAATTTCTACGATTCGGTCTGCAGGATAGATTAGCATCTTGGATGGAATACAGCCCACATTGAGACAAGTACCACCCAGTGGTCCCCGATCCACATAGGCAACCTTTAAACCGGCTCGATAAGCCGAGTCCAGAATAATTCCACCTGAACCTGAGCCAATTACAATAACATCATACTTCTTCATGTCTTTGAAATAATAACTTTACCTTAAAATACGTTCATGACTTGCTAGTAATCTTAAGGACTTATTACCCAATTTTTATCACCGAAATTAGAAAATAACTGATCTTGTTCTTCTAAATTCATCGGAATGTTGGGCTAGCTTAATTTCTGGACCTTGTGGAAGGTGTTATCATCTTGTGTCTGAATTATATTGATTATCCTTGAGTATTGTATTTGTCGGTTTAAGGGAAGACTGGGAAGTTGAAGTTGGGCTACTACTGGGAGATGGTCTGAAGCTAATGAGCTTGGTACCACGTAGGAGAGCACAGTGATTGTTGGTGTGACGAATATGTAGTCTATGCGTTCATACGGACCAGTTGATGGCCATGTAAGATTGCCGGTTTGGGCAAGGGCAGTTGTAAATGTGTCGTTGAAGTGTGTGGTTATGTCGGCATAGATGCTCTGATCGACGGCGTCTGTTGTGTATGCATCCACGTTGAAGTCGCCTGCCCATATTTTGAGACTATTTCCAGTGGATGTGACCCATGGGATTCCGGTATCGGCTTGTATACGACGATCGGTTGAGCTAAAGGCGGAGAAGTGAACTGCGTAGATGGAGATTTGTTGTCCAGAGATTTCGATGTCTGCCCGAAGGAGGGTATCATCTTCGCTGGGACTATGTAGTATTATTGATTCATAAGATTGAATGGGATATTTGCTAAGTATCACGTCGCTTTGCCAGATGTGGTTAGTGGAAGTGATGGGTGCAAGGTACATGTTAAGTTTTTGAGCTAGCCATCTTGCTTGGTCGGTAGTTCCTGACATGATAACGCCAGTATCGACTTCTTGTAGTACGATGATATCTGGATTAGATTGTTGAATTGTTACTAGGATTCCATCGAGGTCTAAGTGGTTGTGGACATTGATGGCTTCATGGATGTTATATGTCATCACGGTTAATTGACCTGAGGGTTGAGGGCTAACCTGGTATACAAGGGAACTCCATGTGCCGGTAAGGATGAGGGGTATGAGGAGTAGGGTTAATGTCAGAATTATTTTCGAATGGCGATTGAAGAATGAACTCATTGTTTCAACCTCCTTAATTTGTATACTGAATAGGTGGACGTGATGCCGAGGATTATTGCTGCACTTAAGATGATGGTAATGGCTTGACCAGCGAAGATGCTGCCAATATCTCCGAGGTAAGCATAGGTGAAGGTGAAGGCAAACATTACATCCCAGAGTAGTAAGATGAGGAGAGTGAGAAAAATTGCTGTACAAAGTATTGTGGATGACCAGTGATGTGAAGGGTGTAGTGTAAATTGGAGGATAAAGTATAGGTTAATAATCATCATCAATTGAAAAGCTATGATACTAATGGTGGCAACCCATCCTCCTGAGAAAAATAAAGACGCGAGGAGAAACATTAGGATGAGATTTCCTATTGCCATCGTGTACCATTTTTCTCGATTTAAATAATCTCTCAGTTTATTATGAACAAGTAAAATTGCCGTAATGATTAGCACAATGAGAGTGAGAATGAGGGTGATGGTAATATCGAGAAGGAAGTAGGGTGGATACGCCCATCGGAGAATGTTATGGGGATTTAACAAAAGACTATGTTCGAGAAAGAGAAATGCACCTATTCCGGCAATTGTGAATATTCCAGCGATCCGTGAGGTAGTTGGTTTTACTTTCTCTTCTTCTTCGAGGGGGTTCTGTGAGGATTCTGAAGGTATTAGAGATTGTTGTGAATTCGAAGTAATGAGGGCATAGTTAGCCCATAGTATGATGACAACAAAGACAAATTGAATTGGAAAGGAGAGAAGTATTCTAGATATATCATAGGTTGTTCCAAGTGTTCGGAAGAGGATATCGTAGCTGAAGGCGAGAATAATGCTTATGGATAGAAGGGCGGCATCGTCGGAGTAGCTCATTTGAGATTGGTCCTGCCTTCGCCAATTTAGGTAGAAAGGAAGGAAAATAGAAAAGAATGCCACAACCATGGATGCCAGTATGAGCTCTACTTCATATGGTAGCTGAAGACTGATGGGTAAGGAAAAGAACGCGGTGAGAATTGCACTACCTGTAATCAAATAGCGAATTGAAATTTTTTTATGAAGCAGTATTGCAATGAGGGGTGTAGCGAATACGAGAAGCCCAAGAAGTGGAAGGTATTCTCCTGTTCCCTCCCATAATATGTTGAAGAGGGCAATGTATATGTCCACAACAAAAGTTCTGAACCCTTGAAGAAAGAAAAGTGTAACAAGGAAAGGTAAAATTAATTGGAGAAGAAATTTCCGGAATGTTAAGCTATCAAATACGAAACCATTCATTATTAAAACCATCGTACAATTTTTAGAGTAATAATTATGGTCATAACCATAATTTATACTTAGTAACAAGACAATTTTGTTCTAAAATAAAGAAATCCCCTGAAATGCGAGTACGGAATTTGTTGTAACAGAACTTTTTCAAGGGGTAATTCCTATGTGTGATAGGATGGCTTTTGGGAGGAAGCAGTCAGAAATGCCAAAATCAGTTAAAACTGCCTCTCGTTTACAAGAAGTTTCACCCAGTGGTTTGCGTGAGTTCTTTGAGATTGGTGCAAAACTTGAGGCGAAAGGAATCGATGTTATTTCGCTTGGAATTGGAGATCTTGATTTACCTCTCCCACCATTCCTTGGTGATGCAATTGCAGATGCTTTTGCTACGGGACACACTCATTATTCGTCCAATGCAGGAATCTATGAGTTACGGCAGGCCATTGCTGACCGTTATGAATCTACTTATAATCTCAAGTATACTCCTGAAGAGGTTCTAGTGACATGTGGTGCCTTAGAAGGGCTCCTGGATATTATGTTAGGCCATCTTAATCCTGGTGATAGAGTGCTAGTTCAAGATCCAGCCTTTGGTTACTTTGCAAATCAAGCAAAAATGGCAGGTGCCAAAGTTGAACTCATTCCGATGACACCTGATTTCGATTTGGATGTTATTAGGTATCAGAAAGAGTTTGAAACAAATCCGCCTCAAATGATTATTATCAACTCTCCATGCAATCCTACCGGATCTGTTGCTTCGCGAAAAAATGTGAAAGATATTGTTGAGCAAGCTCGTGATCATGATACGATTGTGATTTCTGATGAATGCTATGAATTCTTACGGTATGATGGTCAAAAACATACGTGCTCAGCGGAATTCGATTATGATAATGTGATTATTGTAAATAGTTTTTCAAAGGCCTTCGCAATGACTGGACTTCGTTTGGGATACATTATAGCCCCAGTTCATCTAATGCAGCCTATCTATCAAGTCCATCAATATAATACGGCTTGTGCCCCGACTCCCATTCAAGTGGGAGCTATGAGGGTGCTTTCGAATCCGAAAGCTGTCGAGGGAATTATTGGGACCCATCGTAATGTTTTAGATGATCGACGAAAGGTGGCTTTGGAATGCTTCAAGCCCATTAAGGGTTTCAAATTTACTTATGAACCTGTAGCTGGATTTTACCTCTTTCCTAATGTGAACGAAACTGGAATGACTGGACCAGAATTCGCGATTACACTCCTTGAAGAATCTGGAGTCATCGTCGTTCCTGGTGACCAGTTTGGAATCGCCTATCCTGATAATATTCGTATTAGTGTTGGATCTGCTCCACCGAATCGGATTCGTGAAGCAGCTTCACGAATTTCGAAATTTTTGAAAGATAAGTGAACGAGTCTTATTGTCGCTCTGCTATTTGAAAATCATCAGGATTAATCTAATTATTACAAAAATGGCATACACGTGGGCGTTGAAGATTAAGAGAAGAATGCCAAGGATTAGGAGGAAAATTCAGGGTCCTTCAATCTTCCGAGGAAACTAGTATACCCCTGCGACAGCAAGTGTAAGAGATCAAAGAACCATAATTATGATACCTAAACCCCATTCAAGGCCAAAGCCCCAAATGAGAAAGAAAGTTATTGGAAGAATATCATAAATAGCCCAACAACGAGTGAGATTAATGTGTCAATTATCACGAGAATCAGACCAATTTGACTGACAGTACTCTTCGACATATTCGATCACCAAATATGATTTTGGCATCGTCCGTAAGGCATTTTCATAATAAGATAACCGTTTTGGCTATTTCACGCGCTGAAGATGAGAATCCAACACAGTTTGGAGTGGTTTCCCACTAAAGTGCTCAGCTAGCCGATCATAGTGCCACCCTAGTGGTGTAAGCAGAGTGTCGGTGGCGCGAAGGAGCAGTTCCGTGTATTTGGTTTTGTCATAGTGAGTAGCGGCGGCGGTGTGTGGGAGTGCGACGCGGCGCAAGGGATGGCGTGCTTTGGCGTCGGTGTGCA
>JABXGX010000168.1 GCA_016550405.1 archaeon
CATTACGGAATCTGCTGGTCATGGATTCTTTCACCAGGAAGGGATGACGCAGCAGTTTGCGTTGGACCTCCATGCAAAAACGAGTTCATGAAATTCCGAGTTACGCAACGGTTATAACTCACGCCGATTTTGTAGCGCGACCTCAAATCCGAGAGTTCGGCGAGGTGTAACTGAACTCAAAGTAGATTAATAGTGTGTATGGGGGGGCTTAAATTTTAAGCCCAAACCAAGGCATCTGCTAGGATTCAATTATTCTCTTCTTAATCCCAAGAGCTTTGCCGGATATCATTAGTAACGGTATGTGCAGAACACCGTTCCACCATAACGTGCTAGGATACATGAGGAAGTTCACAAGTATGTTGTAGAAAGCGATGATTATTCCAGCAAGGCCTGTCACTCTAAGTGTTGCTATGTTGATTTTAGGATAATGCAATATTAGTATTGCTAAATATACAGGTGTCATCATGCAGAAGGTCAAACCAGCAGCATTAGTGAATAAGAATGTTGGGTTAAAATCAGGCATGAATGTATTTTGGTTAAGAGGATACCAAAAGGCTAAGAAAGCTAAAGGAATTACCCAGTATTTCTGGATTGGCTGTTTTACTGGTATTAAATCATTCTTCTGAGCTAGAGCATCCCAGAACCAGAATGCAGCAACGACAAGAAGCATAATAAGGTTACTTATCACAATTGAAAGCCCATACTCCTCTGTAATCGCAATATGCTGAAGTAATGCGAAAAGAATGTAAGATATGCCCACATAGATGTTGAACCAACGGGTGACCCCTTTTCTCCTTAGAAATGTTAGGGCAACCAAGATGATGGGTATTAGTTTGAAGATTGGATACCACATTTCCAGTGAAGATATGATGGCGTTCTGCAAAATAATGCCTATCACCTCTCCAGTTTTCGAAGGGTCATAGCCCTTCGATGTAAATGAAGGAATGAATTGAATTAGAACGAAGAGGAGGTAGAACCACCACTTCCGAGTTGCTGATTCCAGCTTTTCTTGAAGCTTCTTGATGGCTTTTTCGTTCATTTATCTAACTCCCATCATAGAGCAAGTTACGTATGACCCAGAATAGAGCACACTATCAAACTGCCTACCACCGTATTGTGTTCATTGACGTATAAATAATTCATTTCGTTGGTTGGCTCAAATTTTGCATGCATGCGCATGTGTGCGGGGGGGGTTAACATTTAACCCAACAAACCAATGGTTAATGGAAAAGAAGCCAGGAGCTCGGGTGGTCTCCCAAGTCTTCACCTTCCAAGATTGGAAATCACAGAGAGTCCACTTAAGGTGTACTATCCTATCAAAGCATACAATGCGATCAGTTCGGCAAAGAGCGATGCCGTCAAAGACATAACGACGAGTAACGTGTTAATCGATGGACCCGCAGTGTCTTTGAAGGGATCGCCAACTGTGTCACCAGCAACAGCAGCCTTATGAGCCTCAGAACCCTTTCCCCCAAGATTACCATCTTCTATGTATTTTTTGGCATTGTCCCACAAACCACCCGCATTCGACATTAAGAAGGCGAAGACCATCCCTGACAGTATGCTTCCTGCTAGAAATCCACCCAAGGCATCTTTGCCGAGTAGGAATCCCACCACCAAAGGAGATACAATCGTTAAGACGCTGGGTAGGATTAGCTCTCGCAAGGCACCTCTTGTCGCGATATCAACACATCTGGCGTAATCCGGTTTTGCTTTTCCTTCTATTAAACCTGGGATCTCTCTAAATTGTCGCCTAACCTCTTCAATCATCCTAAAGGCGTTCTTACCCACCCCCAAAATCATCAAAGCAGACAGAAAAGGCGGAATGGAGATTCCAATGATCGTGCCAGCCATAACGAATGGATCCATAAAATCAATCATTTCGAGCCCAACTATTTCGGCGTAAGCAACTAACAGGGCAATGACAGTTAAACCTGCAGAAGATATTGCAAAGCCTTTCGTTATTGCTTTGGCGGTGTTGCCTGCAGCGTCCAATCTGTCAGCTCTGGCGATGACTTCTTCTCCGAGTCCAGATTGCTCAGCTACTCCCTTAGCATTGTCGACAATAGGCCCATAGGCATCTGC
>JABXGX010000169.1 GCA_016550405.1 archaeon
AATTTCGATTCAAGATTAATACCGAGGCAGTCCTTCGTAGCCCCATGGTAGCGGATCCCCTTCGTGTACTTAACTGTGCGCCTATTTCTGATGGTGCAGCAGCCCTCATCCTATGCCGAGGAGATATGGTAGATAAATTCGAAGGTGACCCGATTTGGATTGATGCCTCCACTCAAGCTTCCGATACTTTAGCTCTTCACGACCGTCCTCACATAACTCGATTTCGCGCAGTAGCTAGCGCCGCTAAAAAGGCCTATCAAAAACTCAACATCACGCCTAAGGATATTGATATTGCAGAAATCCACGATTCATTTAGCATTAGTGAAATCATTTCTGTTGAGGACCTCGGATTTGTAGAAAAGGGTAAAGGCGGCTCTGCAATAGCCGAAGGAGAATTTGATAAAAAGAGTCAATTACCCGTGAACGTCAGTGGCGGATTAAAAGCTAAGGGTCATCCCGTCGGCGCTACGGGTATAGCTCAGATCGCTGAACTTGTCGAACAACTGCGTGGCACCGCTGGTAAACGTCAAGTTAAAGGCGTGAAGCGCGGACTCGCCCTCAACCTCGGTGGTACAGGTTCAACCGCTGTAGTCAACATTCTCAATAGAGCATAATTGTTAAGGTGAATCCTATGTCTGATCAAAGCGTTCCCATGTTATGGCGGCGAATCAAAAACGTCTATAATCTTGTCGGTCGACTCTGTCGAACCTGTGGGACAAAATATTTTCCACCCATACCACTCTGTCCAAAATGCAGAAGAAAAACAGATTTCACTGATTATCAGCTCTCAGGGTTAGGCAAAATCTATTCATATACAATCATTCATGATCCCCCATCTGGATTCAAAGACCTAGCACCCTATGTACTGGCCCTCGTACGGCTAGATGAAGGACCCCTCGTATTATCTCAAATTGTGGATGTGAATAATGACCAAATTGAGATAGGTATGAGTGTCCAAGTAGTATTTCGCCGAATCGGGGATGCAGGTCGTACTGGTGTGCTTCGGTATGCCTACAAATTCCGACCACTCCCCGAATATGCGACGGGTTACATCATTGCCTCAGTTGAGGGAGAAGAAGGCGTAATGCATCTAGAAGTTCCAATGAAGGAACGCAAGCGCCACTCAGTGCGTAAAACCTTGGAAGCTGCTGGTAGCCGTGTGAGACGTCGTTTACGACGCAAGAAAAAGCAGGAAGAAAAGAACCAAAAAGAAAAAGAAGCGTCTAAATAATCCTCTTTCTTGGATTCATGAACCACGCGATTTATAAGACTCATTGAATACGAGTTTCGCCTCAGCAAAAAACTGAGAAGACAAAATTCATGTGGCATCCTATGAGGGTTGCTTGATGTCTGGTCAACGACGAATTTTCAACTGCAAAAATATACTCATTATTATTGTTGCTTCAATCATTCTTGGAATGATGGTGAGCATAGTCCCATGGATTCAACCGAATGGTGGACTTTGGGCCGACATTCCATGGGCTAACTTACCTGCTTATTCTGTGCAGGAAATCCCAGGACTGGATGGAGAAATTCACATCGTTCGTGACCACTGGGGTGTTCCCCATATTTTCGCCAGCACTGACCCTGACTTGTATTTTGGCTGTGGCTATGCTCATGCCCAAGACCGCCTATTTCAATTAGATTTGTATCGACGTATTGCACAAGGAAAACTCTCTGAACTCTTCGGCCCAGAGAACATGGAATTAGACCAATTCAATCGTCAACTGGGATTAACCCAAGCAGCTGAAGATTCCCTAGCCATCCTCGATCCAATCGTCCTCGAATTACTGGAAAGCTACACAGCAGGCATCAACCATTACATCGCAACAATTGGGACTAAGATTCCTGTTGAAATTCGGGTCCTAGGTTACTTCCCGGCGCCATGGAATGTGACTGATACGCTGAGCATCGAACGATATCTTGCGTGGATTCTTTCAGCAAGCAACGCATTTCAAGACCTCCAAATGGCAAAGCTCGTTGACACCTATGGGTCCCAAAGCGTCTTCACCGATCTGTTTCCCGAAATCCAATACAATGACCAATTTACTGTTCCCCCATCCACTCCCCAAACCAAACTTGCTGAAGCTGCTAATCAACTTGCATCCAATCTCCAAAAACTCCAAGAACAAAGCCCCATATCAAGTTCAGCACTATGGGGCAGTAATAGCTGGGTCATTAATGGATCACTTTCTGATACCGGAGCGCCTTTTCTCTGCAGTGACCCCCATCTG
>JABXGX010000170.1 GCA_016550405.1 archaeon
CTACCTCAAATTCGCCGAATGGGACGACGTTAAGCGACTCAAAGCAGGATCCTCGGTATTCCTAAAATGGTTCTACATCTTTACCGACATGGGAAACATCACTGACAAATTCACCATGGGTCTCGATGAAAACAAAGTCGATGACTACATCCAACTGATGTTAAACTCTATGGGTCATCCAGCTTGGGCCCGACTCTTCCGCAGTAAAGACGAATATGACAAAGATCCCTCCTTCTATGAACTACTCGACTAACCGGAGCAAACCAACATGGCCTACGACGTTGATCCTTCCACCGAACAGTTCCATGACCCCACGGCCGCTCCAGACTGGAAAGAATCCTTTTATTTCCAACTCTTTGATCCAGAAGCGAATCTTGCAGCCTTCTTCTACATTTCAGCTTACCCCAATATCTCTAAACGTGACTATCTGGTTGCCCTATTATTCGATGGAGAAACCGACATTTACCTCAATACCCTTCCCATGCCAGGGAAGCTCGATGCCCTCAGTGATGGAAAACTCACTTTCGAACTTATTCAACCACATGAACTCTGGAAAATTACATTTGAGGATGGGAAGCGGTTCGTTGATCTTGAATTTACTGGACGATTCGATCCCTTTGCCTACGATGCGAAGCAAGCTTACAAGAAAGGAGTCATCGAACAGGAACATTATGAGCAAGGCTGTTTTGTGGATGGCACCATTCGACTGACTGATGGTTCTGAACATCAGCTCAGCTGTTTTGGTCACCGGGACCACTCTTGGGGGCTTCGCGATTACGCTGCCATCGATGAATGGAATTGGATTGCCGCCCAGTTCTCATGGTGCACCATAAACATCATCAAACTCTGCATCGGCAAGAAACACGAAACCGCAGGATTCTTATCAAGTCTCGTTGGGAACCAACACCTCACCGATATCGCATTCTCAACACATTTCGAATCCGACGGATTAACTCCCCAAGGGTTCACTGTTTATTTCACTGATGAAATGAAGAAAAAATGGCAACTCGATTCCACCAAATTCCAAACCTTGATCTACCCTCCCCGGCAATCCAAATCAGGATACGAAACCAACATCTATGAAATCGTCTCCAAATTCACTCTCAAAGGAGATCCTAGCTTTGGATACGGAATCTCCGAATTTCTCATCAGCCGAAAAACATCGAAATAACCAGAGGCCGTGGCAGTGCTCAACTTCAGCTATCTGATTCCCGGTGTCCTCGCAGGTTCTAGCCTTCCACGCGGTCGAGAAGACCTTGAACGCCTTGTTAAGGAAGGCATCAAAGTACTAATCACGGCAATGGAAGATTCCCTCAATGAAGACTTAGTTTATGATGTTGGTCTCGAATATCATTACTTTCTTGTTCTCCCTTATGGGACTCCTTCATTGAACCAAATTAGTGATTTTGTCGATCTTGTTAATACAAATCGTGCAAAGAACCGGCCTGTCGCTGTCCATTGTTACATGGGTTGGGGTCGAACTGGAACATTTCTAGCAGCATATCTGATTAGTGAGGGGCTGAGTGTAGAAGAAGCCATTAATGAAGTCCGGGTTAAACGGCCTAATTCAATTGAAACCTATGGGCAGGAACAATTCCTTCGCATGTTTGACCAAAGTCTTGCACAGTGAAAATAAGGTCAATGGGCTACTCCTTTTTCCAGAGTTCTTCGCCAATATACTGGCTAATGCCACTCGAATCCTTGGGCCCAACTTTGACGGTCCATTTTGAAGCTTCCTCAGTTTCACCACTTAGCCGTGCGGCCATTCCAGGGCTAATCAGGATACGATGCTTGACTTTATCCTCGACACCGGATTCTTTGATGGCTTCCGCAATCACATCTGCTGTCAATTTTCGACCGGCTACAGCAGATTGGATACTGAGTCCTTCGGTATCAACCACAACAAGATAGGCGTCAATACCTGCCTGTTTGATATCGCTTTCGACAGTGAAATAGGTGAGGGCAAAATTCGAAGTGTACATAACCGGGGAATCCTCATTCGGGTTGCCGAATTCACGCAATCCAGGTTCGACCGCAACTGGTTTCACTGGATCAGTATAAAGATTTGTACGGAGAAAAGTAAGAGGTAATTGGACCCACATATCAAGACTATGTAATACCAAGATGTCAGCATAACGAATAGTCATAGAAGCCCCAGCAAGAGTTTCTTGCCATTTCGCCAATTCTTCGGCTTCTCCTTCTTTGTAATCACCCCAAACCGAGATTGGAGACGCAAGTAGTGGAAATCCGACCCCTTGGTCTCCTTCACGAATAGCCGCCCGACGGAGCATACTGAAATCATCAACCGTTGACCCGAGTGCTGCCCCAAACTCGTTACCGGGATCAATTACAACATCAACCCCCATTTGGTCCAATGTTGAAGCTATCGATTTCAGTTCTGATAAATCACCGGGTGCATAGGCGACCAGGGGACATTGGTGCTTCAGGGCGATGTCTCCAAGTTCCTGCCAGGTATCTACAGTGGCCGCATATAATAAAGGGCGTCGCCCTTCTAAGGCTTCAGCGCCTCCTGCTAGAATCTTGGGATTCAGTGAACAGAGCATAATTGGCCAGTTTGTCAGGTCTCCGAGGCGTTTTGCGGCTTCAGCGAACTTTTTCGGTTCACCTGAGACAGCTCTGAGGGCAATTCCATCCAACCGGAGATCCATACCAATATACAAGTAAGTCCAATCTTCGATAGCTTTTACACGCTTTTTCATTTCATCCGTAGAAGCCGTATCAGCCACGTCAACAAAGAAGGCGGTCGGATGCATATACCGTAAGTCGTGACGATAAAGTACGAGTTCCCCACCAATTAGGGCTTTATTCTCACCTGTCCCAATTTGAACTTCTTTTACTGGGGGTCGCATAAGTTCTTCGAGTTTTTCACGTTTTGTTGTGTATTCCCTTTCTCGATACAGTGGACTACATGCTTTAATGCCGAGTGTATATTCTGCGGCCTTGGTAGCAAAGGCCATACAATTTGCTTCGCCACATTCTCCACAATTAGTCTGGGGAAGCAGTGGGTAAATATCCATTGGTCCTGCACGTTTTGCCATACGAACGCCTCCGGTGCTCTGAGTAGGACTCAGATATGACGAGTTTAGATAATTAGCCTTTTCGCTTATGGTAGGTATTTGACGGAACCAAAAGTGGTCTTATTGAATGAACTGCTCTTGGATGATCCGTTCTTCAAGTGAATGGTCTTCATCGAACAACACTTTGACAAACTGAGACCTATCCTCCTGAACCCGAACGGTGACGGGAAACTTCAATTCATGAAAATCTGCAGAAACTAACACCGGACGGTTTGTTGGGTCTAAAATTTTAAAATCAACAGTTACCGTTTGGGGAAGGAGTGCCCCGGTCCAACGACGTGGTCGAAAGGGATTCAGGGGAGTTAAGGCTAAGACATTCGATCCAATAGGGATGATGGGACCGCGAGCGGAGAAGTTGTAGGCGGTGCTACCAGCGGGCGTGGCAACGAGGATGCCATCGCAGATGAGCTTCCGGAGGCGGACCTTCTTGTTAACCGAAATACGAATATGTGCGGATTGTTGGGCTTGTCGAATTATCGCAACTTCATTAAAGCCAATGGCGTTATGCGTCTCCTTATTTGCAGTATGTGCTGTCATCTTTAGTGGGTAAATTCGTTCTTCTTTTGCAGCCTGAATGCGTTCCAGGAGTCCTTCTTCTTGGTATCTATTCAGAAGGAATCCAATGGTTCCCCGGTTCATCCCATACACTTGTTGTTCTTTGCTTACGTAATGATGGAAGCACCGAAGCATGAAGCCATCCCCGCCTAGCGCTACGACGACCTCGGCATCTTCAACAGCAACGAAATTATACTGCTTGGATAACGTCTTAAACGCTTGACGTGCCTGTTCGGTTTCAGAATGAACACAAGCAATACATGGAGCTGGCATATCTTTCATCCTCATGTAAGGGTGGCCATAGCTCTTTAGTATAATTCTTAGTAGTTGTGAAGCAAATTAGGGTATCTATTCTGTGTCAATTAGCTTCAGGCTGTCTTTCAGACTCTAGTAAGAGAAATGTGGTTCGTTTATCTTCTAATTTATTTAAGAATGAGTTCTAATTTCTATTAACTTGGTGGGCTCCAAATATGAAACCGATGAACACCGACAATATTCTCTGGGCAATGATCGCAGGTCCTACCATCAAATTGAGCTCTTTTCAAATTCGTGTACTAATGTAAGAAGGTGTCATACTATGGTGTCAGAAATCACGCAAAAGCAAGTAAACGGCTTCCGGATGGACCGGCACTTCCTCACTAACCGGGCTCCAAAGAATGACATTGAGCACGTCGTGGCAAGAGTGTGTGGTATTCAGGCTCAGATGCCTGCAGCAGCCAACCTTCAACTTTGGGCACGCATTCAAGATCTCAAACCCGAAGATGTTACAAAAGCCCTTTGGACAACTAAGACGCTTCTACGAACCTGGTCGATGCGAGGAACTGCACATTACCATCCCACTTATCAGTTTCAGGTCTATCTGAAGGCCATCATTGAACCACGAATTCCTCGACATAAGGAATGGCTAACGAAACGGGGAATGCGGGAGTTCGGGGAAGTAGCAAAATTTGATCCAACTCAACACGATTTCGAAGCCATCCTTACTGCTGTCAACAAAGCCCTAAAAGATGGACCTGCTACTCGAGACGATGTAGCAAAAACTGTAGCAAAGGAAGTCGGTCCTGAAGCCCGTCCTTGGGTCGAAACAGGTTACTATATTGTAACCAAGCTTCTGGCATATGAAGGGAAGGTGTGTTTTGGTCCCGATATCGATGGAAAGGCTACATTAGTTTTAACTAAACAATGGCTTCCGAAACTATCTACGATGAAAAGAGAAACAGCTGAAGACACAGTTCTTTTACAATACCTGGAATGCTTTGGACCAGCGACTCGCCAAGATTTCTCAGCATGGTCGGGTCTTAAAATGACAAGGGTAGGCCCAATTTGGGAGCGGAATACTGCACACCTTACCGAGGTCACTTTAAATGAGAAGCCTCTCTGGCTTCTTCAGAAAGACCTTGATGCCCTACTGACCAAGCAAGAAGATTCACGACCGCTGCGGCTCCTTCCATACTTCGATCCTTTCTTACTCGGTCATAAAGATAAAAGCCATGTCGTCGAAGCGGCTCACTATAAAAAAGTGTTTAAAAAAGCCGCATGGATTGCCCCCGTCCTCCTCCAAGACGGAGAAGCCATTGGAATTTGGAAACAAACGCGTACATCAAAGAAACTAACGGTCAAAGCAGAGCCATTTAAAACACTCACAAAATTGCAGTTAGAAGAGTTAGAAGCCGACTCACAACGATTAGGAGAATACTTTGATCTTGATTCTGAAGTGAAGGTGATAAAATGATTTTAAACAAAGAAAAATCCACAAAATTCTTCAAATACGTCGAAACCCAGTTCATCAAGTGGGCAAAGACTCAAGACCATATTCGTCTTGCCATGGTCGTAGGATCTCGAGCACGTAAGACGGCACCAGCGGATCAGTGGTC
>JABXGX010000171.1 GCA_016550405.1 archaeon
CCATACGGAACCGGCGCTGCATTGTATATCCGGCCCTACCTGATTGGGCATGGCGCCAATCTGGGTTTAAAACCCGCTCCGGAGTATGTGTTCTCGATTTTTGTGTCTCCGGTATGGCCCTATTTCAAAGGCGGATTCACCCCGATCAGACTCATGACCACAACATATGATCGCGCCGCTCCTATGGGAACCGGGGCTTATAAAGTTGGCGGAAATTATGCTGCAAGCTCTCTGCCTCATGAATTAGCGGTGGAAAAGGGCTATACCGAGTGTATCTATCTTGATCCTAAAACACACCAATATATCGACGAGGTCGGGACCTCAAATTTCTTTGGCATTACCAAAGATAATACATTCGTGACTCCGAAATCTCCCTCAATTTTGCCAAGTATCACCAAATATTCGCTCATGTATATTGCTGAACACTATCTTGGAATGAAGGTGGAAGAGCGTCAGGTGCCCATTGACCAATTGGATGAGTTTGTTGAAGCCGGGGCATGTGGGACAGCAACCGTGATTACGCCGATTGGTGCGATTTTTCACGATGGGAAATTGCATACATTTTATGCCGATGGCAAAGAGACTGGCCCGACAACTGTCAAACTCTATAATATCCTTACGGCCATTCAACAAGGCGAACACGAGGTGCCGGAAGGCTGGATTGTGGAAGTGAAGTGAGTAATTTGTTTAAGGTTTTGGCATGAGGCTTTGGATGGACGCCACCTCGAAGCCTGTTCTGAGCTTGGTCAAAGGGGTGGTGCCCATCTTTTCCATCATAAGCCAATAAATTTTTTGGAATCATTTCATTTCCTGAATCCCTGATTACCCATAGATTCGTTCATCTTTCTAATCGAATTATACTTTCTCTCACACTCTTTGATCCCGATGTCGTGCAATATCGCAGATGGGATAACTACCTTCATCGCCTTTTTCTTCTCTCAACAGCTCTTTTGCATAGGTTAAGACTTGTTCAGCATGTTTTTCCCACATCAGAGTCACCCTCAATTTTAACACGAGATGGGCGTGACGCCCATCTCCACTGTTCCAACAGCTACACTAAGAGGTTTATTGCCCGGCCATCATCGCCTTTATGTCATCTTCGACGCTTGAAATCGGCTTGATGTCAAATTGTTCTACCAGCACTTTTGCCACATTTGGTGATAAAAATGCTGGTAGTGTCGGACCAAGACGGATATGCTTAACACCCAGATACAGTAATGCAAGTAGAACGATCACGGCTTTTTGCTCATACCAGGCAATATCGTATGAAATCGGCAGATCGTTGATATCCTCCAACTCAAAGACTTCTTTTAGCTTTAATGCGGTTACAGCTAATGAATACGAGTCGTTACACTGTCCGGCATCTAATACTCTTGGAATCCCACCAATACTTCCTAAATTCAGTTTATTGTAGCGATATTTCGCACAACCGGCGGTCAAAATAATGGTATCTTTCGGAAGTTCCTCGGCGACTTTTGTGAAATATTCACGATCTTTCATCCTTCCATCGCATCCAGCCATCACGACAAATCGTTTAATAGTCCCTGACTTCACTGCTTCGACAACGTTATCTGCAACTTTCATCACGGCTTCATGGGCGAAACCGCCCACAATAGTTCCACTTTCCAATTCTTCCGGGGGCTGACATTGTTTTGCCAATTCGATGATTTTAGAGAAATCTTTTCGTTTTCCATCGTTGCGATTTGGGATATGTTTCGCTCCAGGATAACCCGCTGAACCAGAGGTAAATAGTCGATTAATGTACGAATCTTTTGGTGGAACAATACAGTTTGTCGTCATTAAAATCGGGCCATTGAATTTTTCAAATTCCTCTTTCTGATGCCACCAGGAACTGCCGTAATTGCCGACAAAATGGTCATATTTTTTGAAGGCTGGGTAGTAATTTGCCGGGAGCATTTCACTATGAGTGTACACATCAACACCTGTGCCCTTTGTTTGCTCCAACAGTTCTTCCATATCTTTTAGATCGTGGCCGCTGATCAAGATGCCCGGATTGTTTTTCGTGCCAATATTGACTTCTGTTGGTTCGGGATGCCCATACGCCTCAGTATTCGCTTTATCCAACAATGCCATTGTTTCTACCCCATATTGGCCGCACTCTAAAACTAACGCAACCAGATCGTCAACTAAGAGAGTATCATTTGTTGTTGCAGCCAATCCTTTCATCACAAATGCAAAAATTTCTTCATTTTTCTTGTCTAAAACACTTGCATGATGCCCATACGCCGCGATTCCTTTGATGCCATAAGTTAAAAGTTCCCTCAATGAGCGGATATCCTCATTTTCAGTCGCGAGAACCCCAATTTCCTGGTCTTTCTTATAGAATTCGCTAACATCATCAACATACCAGGTCGCCATTTCTGGCAGGCTTTCATCAAATTCTTTTCCGGTGTTCTCTTTGTATGCATTCAGAACAGTTGTTTTGAGCTTATCGCGGGCTTCCAGAGCTTCCTTAACTGATGTTTCGAATCGTTTTGCGTCAAAATTTGCATTAGTAATTGTCTCAAAAAGCTTCTCAAACATAAAGACGCCCAGATCCGCTTCCAGAGGAATGTCCAGGTTTCTTGCCTTCTCACTGTAAATGGCAATTCCTTTTAGTACATACACGAGCAGATCTTGCAAATTGGCGACCTCTTCGGTTTTTCCACAAACACCTCTTTTGGTACATCCTTGGTTCTTTAATGTTTCCTGACATTGATAACAAAACATACTCATAAAATGCGTAAAACGTAAAACGTGAAACGTAAATTATCGCGCAATCCACAACCCGCATCACGTATCACGCATCACGTATTACGTATTACATATTATGTTAATTTGTCCCCTTTAATACTTATAGTGACTGTTTTACACGGCACATCCTGTCCGGATTGCTCAATAGCATGTTGGGCAATACGAACAAAACCAAAACAACATGGTACTTCCATATTTACAACCGTAATACTTTTCGGCTGGGCAGTAATGATAATTTGGGTTAATTTTTCAACATACGCCTGTGCGTCATCAAGTTTTGGACACCCCACGGCAATTGCTCTGTTCTCCCCTTTCAGGAATTCCTGATGGAAATTGGCATAGGCAAACGGGACACAGTCTGCCACAAGGAACACATCCGCATTCCTGAAATAGGGAGCAACAGGAGGCACTAAATGGAGTTGAACCGGCCATTGCTGCAATTCCGATTGTAGTGCTGCTGCCCGCTCAACTGCCTTTTTCTGTTCTTCTGCCTGTTTATCCCATTGCAGCATCCTGGCCGAAGGACAAGCAAAACCTGAGGATGCTGTGTGCGCATGCTGTGGGGATGATTCAGTGGCATGCTCCTCCATATGCTTGATGTGTGTTTCCAGTAATTCAGGAGCCACTTCCTTGATTCGGGCAATTGTTGCTTCATCGTCATACGCTTCAGCTTCTCGCTCTTCAATCGTTAATGCTCCCGTAGGACAGTTTCCAAGACAGGCCCCAAGACCGTCACAGTAAATCTCCTTCACTAAACG
>JABXGX010000172.1 GCA_016550405.1 archaeon
TCCATATTGCCTGCAAGGCGGTATTTTTTGGCCCGTTGGCGGCTTTTACTCGCTTCTTTTTCGAGCATCTTCCGTTGTAAATCGAGCTTCCGGCAGAAGACATCGAGGCGAAAGATAAGCTTCTTCAGGTCGGGACCGCCGCCCAGCCATGCTGCAAATCGTCGAATAGCTGACATTGTCGTTACCTTCCAGTGAACCCTTCAAATCGAACCTATTATACTTTTGGGCTCATCGTCTTTAATACCTCGGTTCTATGTATCGATTCGCAAAACAGTGAGTTGATTCTAAGTAAAGTAATTCGAGTAAATAGCTCTAGAAAAAACCCAGATACCGTAATAACCCAATAATATGGTAGACGATGGCAATAATGGTACCGATGAGTCCAATCCATTGAAGAATGGTTGATAACCGTTGACGAGAAATGATTGGAACAGCGGTGGTAGGCTGATAATCCTTTGGCACCGAATTTGGTCGTTTACATCCCGTAGGTCCAAAGGCATCAACCTCCGGGAAGATACTAATTTCAACAGCCCCGCGCGTAATTAGCTTGGTTAACGCATGGACGAACGTATGCCTCTTCATATTAAGTAAATTCGCTGCGGTAGTAATGCGAGTAGGATGAGTAATGGAGACAACAAATCCCGCCACAATTCTGAGCCTATTGAGTTCATTCCACTGGTTAGTTGCAATCCACATACCTAAGAACACAAAAATCAGAGGGATGGTAAACCAAGAAATACCCACGAACAGAAGCAACCCAAAGGCAATGAGCCCGGAAATCGTAATAGCAATGCCCATGCCTATTGTGATTGTAAACCCTTCAGTGAGTCGTTTAAAGTTCTTGTGATCGAGTGGCAGTTCTATCACCGTGTGGTGTGGGTAGCCTGTGTCTAATTAGGCGACTGCGTTTATTTATTTATATGCTTATAACTATAACTAATTAGTATTAGAAAAAATACCAGACAAGTTGATTGACTTAACCACGACCTACTTTTATAGCTACATTCCTTTTTTTGCCTCCGTGTTTACCAAACTAGTGTGCCTCAACCATCGGGCCCAATGGATAAGTTCGATCGATGAATGCCTTTACCTTGTAAGCCTTAATCGGTTCTTTGAGAGCGAATAAAAGATCAGTCGTGCAGTCGGCAGGTCTACCTATGACACTCTTATTCCAGGCAGCTTATACCCTTGCACAACACGCCTATTCACAAAGTAGTCCATCGAGTGCTGAAGACGAGGCAGGTTAGAAAAAAGAAGAATGCATAGTCGCTTACCAATCAGATACGATTCGGTAATCTGCTATGCATTGTGTTATGCAGAATAAGTGTTGGGTATGCAGTATTAACGGTAGTGACATTTCGCATTAACAAATGAAATATCTACCCCAGAAGGAATTGTACATCTCAGATTGACGACTACTCTAACAGTATCGTAAATACTGCAATCTACGTCAGGAACGTCAATTTCGATTCTTTGGGGAGTAGCCCAGATGTTTTTTGTCTCTGCTACTACTGCGCCCTTATTGTAGATAACCCCTCTGACTTCGACAGAGAACACATGATTTTGGCTATCCGCATCATGAAGTCCAACTCTAAGTGCAGAGAGATAGAGCTTTTGCATTCCCCGTTGTGTTGGAAGAGGAATTATATACATCAGCTTTATCTCTGTGGGCTCAATATTTCTGATTGTCCAAGCTGAAGCTTCAACTTTTCCTGGTACTGATTCAAGCTCGAAAATACAAGGTACCCAGCCTTCATCGTTCATGGTAACCACATATGTGACTGAGGTTTGGTTTTTTTATAAAGATATTTGGACCTACGCAAATCGAAAGAACATCTTTTGGAAAATGCAATCTCCCACTCCTCCTTTTTTCTTGCTTTGACTCCCAGTGTCTGATATGTCAAAAATCCCTACTTAGGATTAACAATACTCCCAAATCACTTGTCCAGCGTCTTATTAAGAAGTAATGGTTCACAATCCGTAATCCCTTCTTCTCGAGAGCCCACTGAATGAGTTCGTGGGCTTTCTCAAAACTGCACCATCTTCAAGCGGTATGCTCCGCAGGATTCAGCACTGGATCCTGTTCTTGATCGACACGGGCTAGGAAAATATAGATTGTCATTTCTTTTAGAAATTGTTGAAGCGCCGGAGGAGAAATTTCACCTTCAGATTCATCTTCAACGAAGAAGTCGTCGGGAAGGCCAAAGGGAACAATGAGGGCAGGAATGTAACCTGTTTCCTCGAAAAGTTCACATTTCGCACCATCAACGGGGGTTTCATTCGGGGGGGTGATCAAGATCCCCCAAGCTCCGTCTCACTGAACCAGTGGCATTTTGTCAATTATAACTCACGGTTGCTAGTTTAGCGATCAGATACTCGAGTCCTCCTTCCCAAAATCGGATACGATAAATTGATGCAATTGCCTTCTGAACCATAACCCTCACTTATGTTAGGTCTTTAACGTTAAATGAATCGACGCGGTCGAATGTTAGCGAATAGACGAACTTAAGAAGCCGTTACATAACCTCTTCCTTAATTATTGGTCAATGAGGTGATCTGCATGGCAACACCTGATGAAAAATGGCCAACGGCGTCTTTTGAAGAAAAGTATCAGATGATGATGAGCCGCATGTCTGAAACCGAACA
>JABXGX010000173.1 GCA_016550405.1 archaeon
ATTTCAGAGATAAGTGGAATATCAACAAGGTTCAGTTGGGCCGCTGAAAACAACTCACGTAAACGAGAATAACCCGTGATGAGGCTATCTCCGATTTCATTGAATAAGGATAAGAGTTCATCAAAGTCAATATCTGTTAAATCAAAATCCTCAAGGTTGGCAAAGTCCAATCCTTGATTGTGTATTGAATCAAACAGAATAACCGCTTTGGGATAGGTCACATTTATTACAAAGGGTAAAATGAATTGCCAGCCGTCAGAAGCACTCAAAACAATGTTTCCGAAATACGGACCTGCTTCAATGAAGGTAGGTATAAAAATTGTAAACTGGAATTGAGTACCTCCTACGATATCTGTTATCTCATTCGGATAAATCTCTGGATGAGTCTCCCAATTACTGATATTGCGGTCAATGGGAAAATTAAAAGAACTATCATACAAGGCTTCAATGCTAATGGAGAGGGCGTCAATCGGCGTGGTCGTCAGTAACGTAAAATTGTAGATAGCATAATCATTCGGGAAATTCAAAGTCATTGGACCAAAGGGAAGATTGGTAGGGAGGAACATCCGTAAACGTGGAGGAGAACTAATGAAGACATCACGGTAAAGGAGGTTATCTAGTGGATACCGATCTGTAGGGATGGTTGGGGTGATCAAATCAAAATCAATTGAGGGTGAAACAATCCAACCAGCAAAATAAATGTCTGTCACTTCGGGGTTCCATTCCACTTCGAGTGCTTGGAATTGAAAAGGCATGAATATCCCGAGTTGAAAATATCGAGCAAATATGGCTCCACCCTGTGGCTGCGATCGGTTAGTAAAATATGCAGCTAGTGAATCAACTCCTGTATCCCCGATATTGAGAACCGTGACGGAAGTTTGATAGATGGAATTTGTGGTTCCTGCTCTGGGAATCGTAGGACGAATCATGCAAAGGTCTGTTAATTGGGATAGTACCGTCGAGTTCTCTGTGTGATTAATCCCATGGACTAAGGCAGTGAAATTTCGACCAAAGCCAAGGGTCATTGAAACATTCAAAGCGGAAGCACCTGCGGAAAGGTTACCAAGACGCCATTGAGAACCAAAGCCTATGCCTTCATCGCTGGCATGCGTTGTTGCTCCTGAGAGCGTTTCGTTTTGAACATTATCACCGACTTCGTCGAAGGAACCAACTTGAAAACCAGTGAAGGGCGTTGATGCATTAATGCCAATATATTGGTCAACTCGTGTGGTCTCATTCTCAGGTAAAACGTCACCATAGATATGGAATAGATGAGAGGTTGTATTGTAGAAGCCCTGTTGAATGGAGGTGTTGTTTGCTCCACTGAAAAGATCAAAGTTCCATTCGCTGTATAACCGAATATTGGTGACATTTTTCGATCCGATGTTAAGTAGGAAAAAGGAAAAACGAAATGCATTGGCTGACGGGCTAGATGCGATCTGCCAAGTTTCAATTCGAGGAATGATAAGCAAGTCGTTATATGAGAGGATCCCTGTAGCACGGACATAATTTCCATAAGGAAGATCTGTCCAGTGAAATTCCTGTTCGACATCCAGAAAAGTGAAGGGGATCGGATCGCTGTCAGCTATAGCCAGATGGAACAATCCGAAGAGCATATGGAACAGTGACATGTTCGTAATTGTACTCAGCACAAGTGCTCCAATAGCTGTTGAATATCCACTCAGAAGAAGGGTCACATTTTCACCAGGCGCTTCACTGATAAGCATCCCATAATAGGGAAGTCCAATACCAACACTTCGTGGACGAAAATCTGTAGGAAAGGGATTGTGTAGAACTGCTAATTCATCATATGCTTTGGAGGTGTTAAGTAATCCAGTTCCTTCGATATTTGGGCCCAGCCCCAGCGCTTTAGTGCCTTTCCTAATACTTATCCCGACAGCTTCAGGAGTGGCGAATCGGTTTCCTTCAAGGAGAAGACAAGCTGCTCCTGCGGTAATTGATGCAGAGGCAGCAGTTGTACTTGCCTGGGTGTAGTTCTCGTTGATTGGGATCCCAAAGCTTCCACCTCCAAGGAACTCCAAATCCTCAGGAGTGAGGTCAATTGAAAAGTTACCAATTTCAGTTGGAAAAATATTGTATAATGATGACGAAATAATATCAACACCGGGTGCAATAAAATCTGGTTTAGTGCGAAAATCAAAGGTGGGGCCCCGACTACTAAAGTCTGGCACTGCTCCTGTCTGGGTGTCATAAGCACCGACTGTGAGGGCGGATAGGGCTTCACCAGGAGACATAATGGTTAGATGATTTGGGCCTTGGTCTCCTGCTGCACAGACCACAAGAATACCTTGCGATGTCGCTGTTCTCACAGCTTCTGATAAGGGATCTCCAGGTAAACCTAAAGTTGAGAAGGGTAATAAGATGATGTCGGCCCCATTTGTAATGCTCCACTCAATTCCACGAATAATCCATGAAGAATAGCCTGTTCCATCTCCCAGAAGGTCTTTTGCTCTCATGAGCTGGGCTCCTGGTGCAATACCCGAATAGTTTCCCCCTGACGCAAATCCGGTTCCGGCGACAAGTCCTGCACAATACGTGCCGTGGCCATTCAAATCAAACGGAAAGGGGTCGCCTTCTGTAAATGCGATTTGTGCCACTACTTTGGGATCGTTTGTAGTTTCATTATCGTCCATATCGTCAAGATCCGGATGTGTGGTGTCAATTCCTGTATCTAAAATCGCAACAACGGTATTTGATCCATTAAAACCTAGGTCGTATAGGCGGTTTGCACTAATTGCGTCTTTGGGGTGGGTATAACCATTTGGCGGTTGGAGGGTTGCTGGGAGGGTGGTTTGGGGGAGGTCTAATTGGACTTGGATATCTGTCCAGATTTTTTGAATGTAAGGCAAACCAGCGATGTTTTCCAATTCGCCAACAGTCGTTTGAAATGATATTGCATGGATTAATTGGTGGTAGGCTTTGATTCTTGATTTGGATGCAATTTGCAAAATTGCTTGCTGCGCGGTTTTCCAATCAGATTCTTCGGTTAATTGGGCAATTGCATCTATAGCGAAATTGGGGTCTTCAGAAGAAGAAAGAAGTCTAACCAGCGATTCGGACAGTTTGGATTCAATTGGTAAAGCATCAGAAAGGGATTGAATATTCGAAAAGGATAGCTGGTATGCAGAAAACAGAATGGTCACTAAGCACATCGAAATGATAGGGACACTTGAATGGTTTCTAAAAATCCGCTGCTTCTGATGTTTTACACGTTGCACGCGAGGTCACACCTCCATTTGGCGTCCCGTGATGAGAATGAAGTAATCCGTCATATCGACACCCATTTTTGGTTTGACACTCTTGATTTGGACGTTTTGGATTTGTAGTGCGCGGACAACGCGTTCAGACATTTCGATTAGGGGAATCTCAGAAAATACTTTGATGAGTTCCCCCCGCTCTAAGACATGGATAATATCCTTTACGTCTTTGAGTAAAGCTGCGATTCCGGGTCGTGGCTGTTGAAGAATGATGCCTACAGCATATCCTTTTCCAGGAAGCGATGCTTTGAGTTCCGCAGGGCTTCCATACGCAACCAAGCTGCGTTCCCGCATGAATACAGCTACAGTGTCACAATATTCCGCTTCTCCTGGATAATGTGTAACTACGATCATGCTAGTGCCATATTCTTGGTTGAGATAATCAAGATAATCCCATAACTCACTCCGCATATCAGGATCTAATCCTGAGGTAGGTTCATCGAGGATCAACAGCTGTGGACGATGAACCATCGCAATCGAAATAGAAGCGCGACGCTTTTCTCCTCCGGATAAAGTTCGGACGCTTTGATTTCCCTTTTCGAAAATGCCCATTTCCCGTAGGAGAACTTTTCCTCTCCGAACAAGTTCTTGTTCTGGAATTCCATATTGTTTACCGAATTCCACGATGTTCTCCAGCGGTGTAAAATTTTGATACATATATCCTAGGTCTTGGGGGACAAAGCCAAAGATAGGTTTCACCTGTTTGCGTTGAGTTGACTTTATCCCGCCAATTAAGACTTGACCCCGCGAGGGGGTAATATCACCAATAAGCGCACGGATAGTAGTTGATTTCCCCGACCCTGATTCACCAATTATTCCCATGATTTTTCCGCTGGGAAGTTTGAACGTGACATCACGAATGATATCGAAGTTGTTGTCAACCGTAACCGTTAGCTCCTCTGCTACAATGACGTTTTCTACCTTCCCACGGGTTCGGGCATATGCAGGAGTAAACAACATCTTCCGTGCAAGTACATCAGGTACAATACTAATTAACTCCCGCATGATTTCTGGGGCGGTTTCTCGCCCCCCGATAGTATACACTTGGGCTGATCTCCCTGCAGCACTTGAAGGGAGTGTGGTGCGGAGTTCAAGGAGTCCAACACGAAGTCGTTCCATTCGGGCATTGGTTACTGTGCCTTCAATAAAAACCTCAGATTCATCCTTACCAATCCCCCAGATTTTTGCATCTACTTCAGTGTAATCAAGCAAATCTTGAACGCGTTTTACTGCATGATCAATTTCCTCACCATCATAGTAGAAGTCATCATGGATATTTCGACGAAGCCAATTCATGAGGACTAATTGTTTAGCTGCAATTTCCTCACTTTCCGTTCTATCTGAACCCACTGTTAAAACTGTTCCAACTAGCTCTTCTGGTCCCTCCTGAACGGAATTCACAAGGAGGGCAATCCGTCGTCGCCGACCTCGGCGTACAATGTTCAGGACTCGTCCTTCAACAATAATCGCTTGGTTGGTGAGCCGAACCTGACCTTTGACTTGGGTGTGGATTTCTCGGTCACTCCGTTCCTCAATCCAATCCAATGCATCATCAAATCGGGAACCTGCGAAGTAATTCTTTTCCACGAAAACCGGTATATCAGTTAACTGTTCCATCCTGATCACCCCCCTCAGATTTATGCAAGGGTTCGCTTCCTCCATAAGACGAGAATAGCAATCACAGGACCACCGAGAATATAGATGAGAATGCGGACAAGCTCCTCCCCACCTGCAATCAAGGGAAGTCCCTTGAAGGCTGTTTCCTGAATTAGGCGCATCCCCAGATTCATTGGAAGAAAATCTGAGATGATTCCCACGTCAATGAACATCCCGCTGAGAATCATCATGCCTAACAGCAAGAAGAGAAATCCCTGGTTTGCCTGAAGCCGTGAAGTAGAAAATGAAGAGATTACTACACCAGATACAGCCCCTGCTAGTGCCATCAAACTTACAATGATTCCCAAAGTCAACAGATCCGTTCGGAGATTCAGCTGGAATCCAACAATCCAAAGGATTAGAAGCAACAACCCCTGAATCATTCCAATAATCGTATATGCCACAATCTTTCCCAAAACCACTTCCACCTTGCTCGTTGGTGTCAGTAGCATCCGCCGAAGCGGGATATCACCCACAATTGATTGACAAGAAATCAACGCGATTGCCATAAAGATACAAAAGACGACCAAAAACGCCCCCACCTGTATGGCCAGAACATCACCTTCTGGCACAAATTCCACCTGAGGAATGGTGAGAATATCGCTCCGAATCCACCCTAGTCTCTCCCGAAATAGCAAAGACGCTGTCGTTACGGAAACAATGGCTTCTCCTTGACCTCGCAACTGGGTGTTACTCGTGTGCACATCAACAAAGGTTGGCAAATTCATCGCCAGTGCATGCTCAAAACCATCAGGAATCACAATATACGCATCCACCTCATTGAGAAACAACGCAATGTATGCTTCCGATGAGTTTGCATACACAAGCACTGTCACCCCATCTAGACTTGCTAGGGTCGCCGTAAAATTCTCGGATAAATCCAGCCCTGGATATGTATCTGTTGTATCCAAATCCACCACTCCAAACACCATCGGCACTGTCTCCGTTTGAATATCATTTTGCTGAATTGCTAACGCGAGAGTACCAATGGTTAAAACTGGTAAAAGAAAAACTAAGAGCATAGCAGTGCGATCTTTGATGATGGTTTGAATTTCTTTTCGAGTGAGTGCGATGATTCGTCTAAGTGGTTCAAGGGAACTCATGGCAGTTAATCCCGGCTTGACTAACCGAATACTCCATAAAGATTTTTGGCTAAGACGGGGTTTCGCCCAAAGGTTTTTTTGGTATCTTTCAAAGGGTCAGTGTAGCAGTACCTTTCCTCACACTATAAGATAATATGGTGAGTAGCGATTATGCGGGACGAACGACCACCAAGTAAACCAGCGGATGTAGTTGCTTGGGCAAAGCGATGGCAACCTAAATGGGCGACCCGCATCACTTTTCCTGAAAACGCTTTTCTAGTAAGTCTCTTTGATTTCGTGAACCGGACTGATGATCTTGACGTAACAATTCTTATTGGAAACCATCGGCTACTCCTGCGATTTGATCATGCATATGATCCGGAAGGGTTTCAGTATTCGCTTCAGCTTCCCGATTTAGACGCTTCCATTGATATTGTACCTTACAAACCCGATTATGGGGTTTTAAAGAAACGCACCTTCATGAGTCGAGCAAAGGAATTTGATCGGTTTATCCAGAATGAGCTGTTACGCATGCCAGCTGAACATAAGGGTAACCAAATCCGTACTCTAGAAGAGGTCATGAAACTCCTGAATTTCTCCCAAGAGGTTATTGAGATTACCTGCGAAACGCTGTTTGGAAACCCCGATCCCACGAAGTACCGATATTTGAACAATCCCGTGTCATTTCTCAATCTCCAAAATGGCTGGATTGTTGTTCCCAACGAGTCGGTGACAATTAAATTGAATCTGGGGGTTGAATATGAACATGTGTTTCGGCTCTCATACCGATTTGA
>JABXGX010000174.1 GCA_016550405.1 archaeon
AAGATCAGGCTTCAGTATTTATTTGAAGACGAGAAGCTCGGTAAGGAATTGAAGAAATTTCATCGAGGTCAACGGAAGGCATTGAAGGAATGGAAACAGAGAACCTATCCTAAGTTTTCAGATATCGGCACGACTTCGAATCTATCGATTTTACCGTTAATTGATTGGCATACAAGTCGGGAGAATTTAAGGAAAGAACTGGGCGTTTCTTATCTGATTCTTACTGATAATAACACGATTTTATTTGATTTAGGCTTGAACCCAATGCAAGAGGATCCTTCCCCCCTCCTCCAAAATATGAAGCAGTTGGGTATTGAACTGAACAGCATTGACACAATTGTGATATCACATAATCATGCTGACCATACAGGCGGCAGCAAGTGGTCAGAAAAAAAGACATTTTCACTGACAAATACACAACTTGACTTATCACATGTCAAAGTCTACACTCCTATACCCATGAAGTATCCAGGGTTACAGCCGATTCATGCAAAAGATCCAACGATAATTGGACCAGGCGTAGCCACAATTGGTAGTATATCGAATGCGATGTTTTTCTTAGGATCGGGGGTAGAATATGAACAAGCTTTAGCGGTAAAGGTGGATAATAAGGGTATAGTCTTAATAGTGGGATGCGGGCATCAGACCTTACCAAAGCTTCTTGACCGAACTGAAGCGTTGTTTAATGAACCGCTTTATGGCATCATTGGCGGACTCCATTATGCTGTTGAGGGGGGTCCTATTGAAATTGCTGGAATGAGTCCCTATCGATATTTTGGAACAGGAAAAGTACCGTGGGAATACATCACAAGGGAGGAATTACAGGTACATCTTGATTTCCTAAAAAAACGTCAACCTAAGATTGTAGCTTTATCACCGCATGATAGTTCCCCACTGAGTTTCAAGATGTTTCGTGAAAGCTTTGGCACTGCATATCGTGATTTGAGGGTAGGCGAGGAAATTCGCGTGTGAAGTGCAAGTTGGTCCTCTAATGGACTTCTGGGCTAGGTAGACATAAGTTTCAGCTCTGATTGTTTACATCTTAATATCTAGGATAACATATTAGGTTCCAATCTGCAAAGAAGAGAGTGAGGGACAATGTCCGGGTTATTGGTGTCTTATTATCTTCGATCGTTTCTAATGAACCAGTTTCCTTACAGAGCTGCCTTGGTTGGATTTGCTGATTTACGAGATTTGTTGCCAGATGACTATGCAGAATTACCACACGGAATCAGTATTGCGGTCCGATTATCAGATCAAATTGTGAATGCTCTGATTTCAGGTCCTACACCGTTGTATGCATATCATTATCATGCGGTGAATCACTACCTGAACGACTTGGCAATTCAAGTCACGAATTACTTACAAAAGGACAGGCATAAGGCATTACCAATTCCTGCCTCTCAGACTATTGATTTCAAACATCATCGGGGTCATCTATCACACAAGATGGTGGCTACACGAGCCGGATTAGGATGGATAGGGAAAAGTGCGTTGTTGGTGACAAATATGTTTGGACCTCGTGTTCGTTTTGTCACGGTCCTCACCGATGCTCCTTTACGAATGGGAAACTCAGTTATGGAGAGTCAATGTGGTGATTGCATGAATTGTGTGAAAGCCTGTCCGGTTGGAGCAATTAAGGGTGTGAACTGGTCGGTGAAAAGCAATCGGGCGGATTTGCTGGATGTGGATCGGTGTGCCAAATTTATTGAACAAAATCGAGCCGAGGTTGGAGCTCCAGTATGTGGGGTGTGCATACAAGCTTGTCCTAAAGGTTTGAAACAATCATAATCATAGAGAATTTAATAGAGAAAACTCGTTTCTGCAAAGACTTGTTCTTTGATAACGTTTCACGCTTCGACCGAGTTTTGATTGATATCGTTAGTACAAATAGGTTCTGACGGTAGTGTTGTGTTATATGGCGCCTCCAGGTCTTCTGTGGTATCTGATATAGTACTTGTTATGAGAATGACTTCAAGTGCTAGAATATAGAGGAAACAGATGACTAGGACCCAGGCGATTTCTGTTAACAGGAAAGCACAAAAAATACAACTGAAAATTAAGCCAATGAGGACGACGATTAATAATCGGGTTAGGTTTCGATTTTCCACGGAATTAAACCTTTCATATTTGGCCTTCTGCTCCACCATGTGGAATCCCTCATGGCATTTTAGAAAAAATATGGTTAAATAATTTAGCAGGAGCGGCTAAACAATGCTCCCAGCAATCGTGCAAAAGTATGTTGGTTGCTTACTTCTTTTCCTCTGGACTATTTATTGTGGCGCTGATTTTCATTTTCCCATCCTTTTCGTCGACTTCTAAGGTAATTTGCGCTTCGACTTTTTTACTTTGACCCATCTGGATAGGTA
>JABXGX010000175.1 GCA_016550405.1 archaeon
AATTCACGCAAACAGTCAAATCTATGCAAATTGAAGGCGAAGACATTGAATCCGCGCAATCGGGTCAAGCCATCGGATTAAAAGTCAAGGATCGAGTTCGGATAGGTGATACCATCTATCGCATCTAGTGAAACTACCTTACAGATCACGCCAGCACCCTGCTCCATATATTCCTGAGATAAGGAGGGTATGTTTCGTCGAATGTGAATGCCTAGTCCCCTCTTTAATGCCGATAGTGGCTCAAACCTATTGGACCTCTGAACTTTCTTGGAGGAGAATGAAGAAGATTAATAATCCACACGCTCAACCCTACCTGTGATTGAAATGACTCCCAAAACCAAAAAACCAGCTAGAAAAGCACTCAGTGGCCCAGCCAGTGCCATTATCCTAATTGAAGTCCTCCCCAAAGAACATCTCAACGTCTTACAAATCGTCAAACGCGACCTTGAAAAAATTGACGGCATCAAAGATGTCTGTGGTATTTTTGGTACCTGGGACCTTTCCGCCATCATCGAAGAAGAGTCCTTTGAAGCCCTCAAAACCAAAGTCATCGACGAAGTCCGCGCCGTTCCCGGCGTCGGCAAAACGGAAACCCTCCTCCGATTCCCCCTCTAACATCACTCCAAACACGTCCAAAATACTTCGCCTTAAAAACCACTCCAACAACCCCCAAAAGGAAAAACCGCACACTAATTACAAATTTCCACGAAACACCAAAAAAAGAGAGAAAGGGGAGGCAAAACATCACCAATTAAACGGCAACAGGAAATTGTACTGAAAGACATTAAATCAGAGAGAAGCGTTCTCTTCAAGCTTGAAATTAATCGAAACCCATCCCAGAAACAGAGGTTGCAATGATGTCTCAGTATGCCGTGGTACGTGAACCTGGAGCCCAATTTACTCGCTGCATTTCTTCTCACCCATTACATCATACCGTCGATGTTGCTCGAGCACAAGCCCAGCATGCAGCGTACGTCAGCACGTTAGCTGAACTAGGGCTTGAAGTCATTCGATTACCGGGTGACCAGACCTACCCCGATTCGTGTTTTGTAGAAGACACCGCGGTCATCCACTCTGGTAAAGCCCTCATAACCCGCCTTGCCAAGAAGAGCCGGCGCGGTGAAGAAGATGCCGTTGAAGAGCTACTTCAACAGTATTTACCCGTTAAGCGCGTCATTACCCCAGGCACCCTAGAAGGAGGGGATGTGATTCGATTACCCACCCGAATCATTTGTGGGATTAGCCGGCGTACAAATCGCGCGGGTGTGGACCAGATGCAGACCTATTTTGGCATACCAGTTGATACCATTAGTGATCCCCAGCTCATCCACCTGAAAAGCCATGTCACCTACCTGAAGAATAACATTATGCTGACCACGCAAATCTACACAAACCATCCAGCTCTATCCGACTTCGAAGTCCTCATCATACCCAAAAACGAGCAATACGCTGCCAACACCCTCACCATCGACGACACGGTAATCATGCCTGCCGGATATCCCAAAACCCACCAACAAATCAAAGACGCAGGTTTCGAAGTTATTACCCTAAATATGAGTGAAATCGCCAAATGTGACGGCGCGCTTACCTGCCTGTCCCTTCTATTCTGAGCCACTCACTTACATACACATAAACTAAGAAAAAGAGGAAAAGGGGGAGGCAAGCCTCCTAAAATACAGCTAGCGAGAATTATTCCTGCGAGCACGAATTTCCAGTCCAATCCCGAAAGCCGAGAGAAATCCTAGTACTATTGCAGCAAGCGGGAAGCCGGGAATTGGAGGTGCAGTAGCATCTGTCCAAGTGACTGACGCCATTCCAAGCTCAGCAGTTGTCGATGCCGTCTCTAACACAGTCCCATCTAATGTTTCAATCGACACTGTTAACGGATCTGAGTTCGCCTCCTGTTTGGTTAGCATGACCGACACCACCCAGACACCCGTCCCGGTACGATTCACCCGAATCACTGTATTCCCCGTCCCTTGAATCGTTTGCATCGACCCACCAGAAGTATACGAACCAAACCAACCACCTGAATATGAAATCCGAATGTTTACGCTATCATATACAGGTACAGCAACAACAGCTCCAAGCCATAGACTCGTGATCAACATACCCAAGACAAAACAGAACACACCCCTTGAATTCAACAAACCCACCCAACACCACTAATGGACTAACCAAACTTAAAAAGATTCACCCAAACAAAGAGCGAAAGGGGAGGGTAAACCTCCCAAACAACAGCCACTCTAGAAGCAGCGATGGATCACACCAGCACCCTGCTCCACATATTCCTTCTTTTGAACCAACGGGTGGATTGATGGTAGGTTTTAATCGTCTTTTCCAGAAAACCATAATGCAAATAACGAAACCAAATGCGGCGCTCCTAACTGAGGTGATCCAGAACTTGATTACATCAAATCCCACCTGTACACACTGCCCCATTCACCAAAAACGTCAAGAAACCTCACCCGAAGCCAAACTCCGCCCCCAACGCAAATTCACTATTCACACCGAACTCGACTTCATCTGCCAATATGAATGCAAGAAAAAATTGCCTTGGTTAATTTTTTTGCAGATACAAGATTTGGATTTATGCTTCAAGTCTTTATAGCCCTCAGATCACTAAATTCCGGCGTTTAACCAAATTATATTGTATTTTGCGCTATTGATGGAACGAATATCCCCAAAGAACCATAAAGAAACCTTTAATTCTAATTGAAATCCACTTTATAAGATAGCATTGTCTACCAAAGAACGCCTCTAGAGGGTAAAAGAGGTCATATTAATGGCAAAAATCAATGGACGCAATCTATTATTTTCATTAGCTCTAGCAACCGTCATGACTGTTATAATCTTTGGAGGACAGCTTGCTTTAGTCTCTGCAGGGTCTGGTGACTCACTTGCTTGGGATTATGATTCGGTTCCACTAGTAATTGCTACTTACGCACGAGCCTATTGCCAATTCGAAGATGATCTGTTCATCGAAGACACCTGGGATCCCTTCGGACATGTATATTGGTTTCCTGGAAACACACCAGCAGGTTCAGGAGATACCAACTACTTCTCAACAACACACTGCTACCGGTATGCATGGGGCAAAGCTTACAATATCTATCAACAATTAATATTCTGCTCTAGCAGAGCCGATATCTATCCTTGGTAAACGGTAGGCAAAGGAGACCTACCCTCCCTCTTTTTTTAGATGGGGTTCAATTGATAAGATGAGGAGAGAAATATTGAGAAACACATTACAATCAAGATTAATGGCCCTCTTCATTACCCTATTATTGATAGCCTGGGTACCGACCACCAGCCCAGTGTCAACTTCAAGTACTGCTAATCCTGACACTTCTTGGCTACAACCTGGAACTTATGCTGAGTACGGTCTAGCAGATAAAACCCTAGGTGTCCACTGTTATAACGCCTCCCTTGATACCAGTAACGCCTCCCTCTGGAAAGATGGAGGTTTTGACGAATTTTATCTTGTTGATTCAGAAGAAGGAGATTCTTTTGTCTATCGCTGGGAGGGCATCACGAGAAGTGGCGTCAATATTACATTACATATTTTCATGAATGTAACGAATTGGCTGGTAGATGAATTCGATGCCACAATTAATACAGAAACGGGTGAGGTCTACATAGCAAATCAGTTCACAGGCTATTCATGCTTATGGCTTGCAGATGAACAAATACCATTATCTGAAACAATCGTATCAAATCCTGCTCTCAGCTTTGAGATATCACAAAAGAGCTATTCGCCAGGCGGGATGGAAACCATACAGGGATTCCAGCCCTGTTGGGATATTTTGGGTGATGAGGAGGAATTTCGACCGCCCCAAGTGGGATCCAGAACCAGATTCCAAGTAAATCTTTTTTTTGACGCAGATGTTGGTCTCTTACTCCTAGGGGGTGGAGAACTAATTCTGCCTGCACCACCCGAAGCAAGGTTGATCGACTTTGGTGGGAGTTTGGTGCTTATAGAAACGAATGTAGATTTAGGCCCGCCAGCGTTTAATCCAGCAAGTCTACTACCAGGATTTCTACTTCTGGGTGTGATGGTAGTACTAATATTGGTTCTTACCATTATAATTTATGTAACACGACAAAGGAGAGGACGAAGGCGGTAAAACGGGTTAAACGGCGAAGGCAGTTGAGTGGTAACATTAGATGAGTGTAATTGTTCAAACCCAGGAATTAACAATGCGTTTTGGTGCAGTAAAAGCCCTTGACTCAGTGAGTATTATGTGTAACGAGGGAGTGACTGCAATTCTTGGTCCTAATGGAGCAGGAAAGACCACTCTGATTCGAGTGCTACTCGGGCTTCTTCCGCCTTCATCAGGTTCCGCTCAATTGCTTGGTCAAGACTGTCAACGATACGCAGAGCGAATCCATGAAAAAGTAGGAGTGCTGCACGAACACCCTTTCTTTCCTCAGCATTTTACAGCAGAACAGCTGTTGCATCTTATCTGCCGAATTTATAGAATCTCGGATTCAACACACAGAATAAAAGATATTTTACAGAGAGTTGGATTATGGGATCATCGGGATAGACGAATTGGTCATTTTTCAGCAGGAATGAATCAACGCCTCGGATTAAGCCAGGCGCTAGTGATGGAACCAAAATTAGTCATTCTCGATGAACCAATGGCAAATCTAGATCCACTTAGCCGCCTTCATACTTTGGAAATCATTCAAGAGGCGTGGACCCAGCACAGAATATCGTTTCTAATTCTTTCCCATGATCTCTACTATTTAGAGCAAATTTGTACCGATGCAATTTTTTTGCAGGGAGGGCAAGTGCGTTTATCTGGTCGATTGGACGACCTCTTGGGACAGCAGAATCGAATTGAAGTTGTTGTAGTTCTTGATGAATTGAATGATGCAACATTTAAAGAAATTTCTGATCTTCCTTCAGTGGAAACCGTTGAAAGAACAAATGGCGTTACTATCAATTGCAGGGTGAAGGATGCCCGAATCTTCCAAAACGAACTATTCAACCTAATATTACCACAAAAGAATCTAATCAGGAGTTTTATTATACAGCGTGAGGATTTAGAACGATTGTATCAAAGGGTCATTGGAGGTAACGAAGACGGAATCCAGAGGACTGGAGCGCTTAATAGCGTGGAATAAGCTGACAGCATTATTTCAATGGGAATTCTGGGAAACTTACAGATTACCGTTATTTGAACTGGTAGTTGCCATATTAGTGGTGCAAGTGATAGGATTTGGTGAACCATCTCTCCTTACAAGTAATCTTTGGGGAGCGGTGTTCCATGTTGCTCAAGTTCTCGATTTCAGTTTCTTAACGGGGATGCTATTCCTCACTGTCCTTCTCACTACAAGTATCGCGGGGTCATTAGAGCAGGGAGAGATGAGACTACTTGCGTCCTTTCCCCTGTCACGAAACAAGATTCTGTTGACTAAAATCTTGGTAAATTTTGGAGTGTTTTTCTTGGTCTATGCCTTTATTCTCTGCATTCTTTTGGGTGCTTTAGCACCTGCTGCATTGCTGTGGCCTATATTCGTGGTTTTACTCCTAGGCATTGCTGCATACCAGCTTTTCTTTACTAGCATCGCAGTATTTATCGCGGTAATAACCAAAAATATCAAGATAAGCTTGTTAGTTGTATTGATATTCTGTCTAGCTATCCTACTCGGACTTAATATGTTTATTCTGCGAGGGGGAGCCTTCCTTACTACCCTTGTAGTAACATACGGTGAACTGTTCTGGGAGGGCTTCATTTTCAGCAGTTCAGTTGAAGTGCCATTTTTGCCTGTTTTAGTGGTTCATGGTGTGATGACTGCTCTTCTCTTTGGAATTACCTTATTTCAATTCCGCCGAATGGAGCTGTAACAAATGGGAACCTGTCTCCGCGTCTCCATCTTAATCCTTGTTTTAGGTGTTAGTGTCGTGTGTGGAACAATTATTGAAGGTTTCCAGTCCGTTCCTGTCATAGACAGGATGGACCACAATATCCCCGGAGGCTCTGAAAAAGTAATTTTTGTAAACCGGACACTCTTTGCTAGAGATTATTCGCTCTTAGTCCAGGTAACTAGTGGAGGTCCTATAGACATTGTATTCCAAGAACAAGGCGGATTATATCAACGCATTGTGAATAGCGTGATAAGCTTCACTGAACAGGCCCACCTCCCCTTTCGAGGAACCTTTGAACTACTAATTCGCAACCTTAACATCTCGCTTTCCATTATTCGGGTAACGTTCACCCAGCACGGACTCGACCAACAGCAATTAATCGTGGGACAAGTTCTCTTTGCCATAGGATTCAGTGCTGCACTAGCTTGCGTTGCAAAAGACTGGATGACTAGACCACCAAACCATGAAGAACACCACGAATCGTCTAATAGCACCCAAAAAAGGGAAAAGGGGGAGGGTAAACCTCCCAAACAACAGCCACTCTAGAAGCAGCGATGGATCACGCCAGCACCCTGCGCCATAAATTCCTTATTCGTTCCCCAAATGCTTCTTTAAGGACCGTTTAGAAAGCATCCCTGATGACACGCCCGATTGACATCGAAATCGTAGACATTACACGGACACCTCAATTTGAGACACTCCTCTATCGATGTCTTGCTCCAATGCCTTCAAAGAAATATCAAAATCGCATCAACTATCTCCAAAAAGCCATCCCCAAAGGATTTCGAAAGAAAATCCTCTTCACCAATAACGTGCCAGTGGGTCAAATTGAATATGCCCCCATTGAAGCATCAGGATACCCCATCCACGGAAAAGAGATGATTGTCCTCCATTGCCTTTGGGTATTACGAAAAGCTAAGGGCCACCGACTCGGACAACACCTCATAGACGCCATGATCCAAGACTACCCAGAAACCAAAGCATTCGTTACTCTCGGACTCACCAACCACTGGAGCCCTTGGCTCAAAAAAAACCACCTAGAACTCTACGACTTCACATCCATCGACTCCATCAACGTCTCCCACAAAACCAAACACACTGGCGAATGCTTCACCATCCACCTCATGTGGCGCCCAACCCCAACAGCGAACAAGCGCCCCACCTGGAATCCAACTCATCTTCTGAAAGGCATAACCTTTTGCAGGGCACACCCCCTCTACCACCCACAACACCTGCAGATGCAAGAAATTCTACGCCTCTGAAAAAAAATAAAAAAAAGAGAAAAGGGAGGACTGGCTTCTCAACAACTGACTACCTAGGAGCAGCAAAGGATTACGCCAGCTTCATCTTCCATGAATTAATTCACCATATTTTCACCTACACGGCAAATCTTCATTTCAGAATGTGAAACTCATCTCAACCTTGCTTAATAGGCCACGATGAATTATTTTAGGCTTCAAATGCGAATTTCTTCACCCACTCTCACATGACGATACGTGGCCCCAAAGTGTTCATGAAACATTTTGAGACTGAGTGGCGAACTATCATGTGGTGATAAGGCTACAATCTTGGGTTGTCGTTGTTTCAAGAGCGCAATATTTGCTTGCAACTCTTTCCTTGTAATAGGGTTCCATGGTTCTTTTCCTGTGCCAAAATACGAATAAGGGCTCATTCCTGCAATTTCAATTGGACCGCCTTCAACGGGGTAATGGAGTCCGCCAAGTATACCATAAAGCGGCGCATCAAATAGCGCTGCAACCCGGTCAAGAAGCTTCGGTAAGGTTTGATGACCACAGCCCACAGTCAATACTATGCCTTTCTTTTCCACATTTACGGCTAGTGCCTGTTCTGGTTCTAGCCCGGAGCCTAAGAAAAATATGGCATTCGTTATACACCCAATGGTCGCAACACCAGGTCCGACAACTTGTGGATCTTTTGTATGAA
>JABXGX010000004.1 GCA_016550405.1 archaeon
ACACCTGCTTCAGCAGCTCTTTTTCGAATGCGTCTGCCTTGCAGACTTAATATCACTCCAAGAATAATTCCAACAATCAATGCTACTGCCAAACCGGATACGAAAAATATTGCCAGCCACAAAAGTGGATTTGAAATATCTACCTGGGCAATTCTATTAATACTGAATAGTCCAGTTAACCAAAAGGTCATTAACTTCATCTCTTCCTTCAAAACCATTTTGTTAACCTGTATACCCGTCTAGTCAATGTTCTATTTATATGAATTTTATCTGGTTCAGCCGAGTGATATTGAAGCTGTTGAAAAATGAGTTAGTAGAGTAATCAGGAAGAAGGTTAAAAATAGGGTTCTCCGTGAGTTCATATTGAACCCACGGATGTTCAGTTCTAAACGCGTTCTTTTATGAGTTTTTGGACAACTGATGGATCTGCAAGTGTTGTGGTATCGCCAAGATCCTTGGTTTCACCCGCTGCGATTTTCTTCAAAATTCGTCGCATGATCTTCCCACTTCGAGTTTTAGGAAGAGCATCTGCGAATTGAACCTTGTCAGGAGTGGCGATAGGACCAATGTCTTTGCGAACGTGTTGTCTAAGTTCCTGTCTTAGGTCATCGGTTTTTTCGTAACCTAATTTCAGGGTCACAAAGCAGTAGAGGGCTTGTCCCTTGATATCATGTGGAAAGCCGACAACGGCTGCTTCAGCTACAGCTGGGTGTTTCACTAGTGCGGATTCAATTTCAGCTGTGCCCATGCGATGACCACTAACATTAACAACGTCGTCAATTCGACCAACGACCCAGAAGTAACCATCTTCGTCTTTGCGAGCTCCATCTCCTGTCATGTAATAGGGTGGGAATGTTTTGAAGTAAGTGTCAATAAAGCGTTGGTGGTCGCCGTAAACGGTGCGCATTAATCCAGGCCATGGTTTCTTGATGACCAAGTAACCGCCTTCATTTACACTTACTTCTTGACCCGACTCGTCAACTATCATTGCTTCAATGCCAAAGAATGGGAGGGTTGCTGATCCCGGTTTTAATGGAACGGCACCAGGAATTGGTGTAATAACAACACCTCCAGTTTCTGTTTGCCAATAGGTATCAACAATTGGAGTTTTGCCTTTGCCTACAACTTGATGATACCAAATCCATGCTTCAGGGTTAATTGGTTCTCCTACCGTACCAAGGAGTTTCAGACTGCTGAGATCATGTTTGTTAACCCACTCATCTCCCTGACGCATAATAGCCCGAATAGCTGTTGGCGCAGTATAAAATTGATTAATCTTCCATTTCTCAACAATCGCCCAGAAGCGGTCTGGTTCAGGATAGGTTGGAATCCCTTCAAACATAACGCTTGTGGCGCCCGCAGCTAGGGGACCATAGATAATATAGCTATGCCCAGTAATCCAACCAATATCAGCCGTACACCAAAAGATATCAGTAGGTTGATAATCGAAAATCCACTTGAAGGTTGTCATAGTATACGTGAGGTACCCACCTGTGGTATGAAGGACACCCTTAGGTTTTCCCGTTGATCCACTTGTATAAAGAATGAACAGAGTATCCTCCGCGTCCATCGGCTCAGCTGGGCATTCACCTTGAACGTCTGGGTCCTCCATGAGTTCGTGCCACCAGAGATCCCGTTTCTTTCTCATTTCAACTTCTATGCCAGTGCGTTTTACGACGACATTATGTTTTACCTTGGAACAGCTTTTCAATGCTTCATCAGCATTGTCCTTCAGAGGGATAGTTTTCCCTCCGCGATAACTCCCATCACTGGTAATGAGACCTGTGCAATTAGCATCCAGAATACGATCTTTAAGACTGTCTGCACTAAAGCCACCAAAGACGATACTATGAATAATGCCCAATCGTGCGCATGCTAACATAGCAATAGCTAGTTCCGGAATCATGGGCAGATAAATTGCCATACGGTCTCCTTTTTTATATCCGAGTTTCTTAAGAACATTAGCGAACTTACTGACTTCAGTATGGAGTTGTTGGAAAGTAAAGGTCCTGCTTTCTTGGGGATCGTCACCTTCCCAGATAATAGCGATTTTGTTTTTGTTCTCACCTTTTACATGGCGGTCAAGACAGTTATAACAGGCGTTGAGTTTACCACCTTTAAACCATGTGTGACGTGCTTCTGCTGGATCCCAGGTGTGTATAGGTTCTGGCCATTTTTCAAACCAATCAAGATTCTCAGCCTGTTTAGCCCAAAAGGCAGGAGGATCCGTAATGGATTCTTGGTAAAGCTTACCTAGTTCTTCCATGTTCTTGATATGAGCCTGTTTGCTAAAGGCTTTGGGAGGTGGGAACACCCGGGATTCTGTTGATGTTATCTCAATTTTACTCACGGCTTGTCACCGGCATCTATAATAGCAAATATAATACTTCTATGAATACTGTTTTTCTTCCCCTCAGAAAGTGGGGATTCCCGTCCTTAATGACGAGAACGATTTCCGGTGCCTAAATGCGATATTTAAAAGTTCTGGAGATTTAGGTGTGATTCACTTAGATTTTCGAACTGTTTTTTGAAAAACCCGAAACAGATATTTACTGTCATCAAACAGAGAGTTGTTGGAGTCAATTGACTTCAGGGAATATGAAAGACTATTCACTCGGTTTAGAAATACTCCTCACTCTAGAGTTTGAAACTGATTAGCTTCTCTGTCATGGTGTAAGATTATGTCCTTGAATGGGCGAAACCCGCAAGATTCCAGGGAGAATGAAGAGGATAACCGATTTCGCTTATTTTTCGAACATGCTCCCTTGTATTGCTATATGGTCTCTCCCCAAGGAATCATTCTCGATGTTAACCAAGCAGCCCTTCAGGCTTTAGGATATAGTCGCATTGAATTAATCGGTAAACACATTCGTTCGATCTATGCTCCTGAGTGTCAGGAAAAGGTAGGAGAGATTTTCCAAACCTGGAAGGAAAACGGTTCTATTTCTGAAGAAGAATTGATTATTCAAAATAAGGAAGGTCACCAACGAACAGTCTTACTTAGTGCAAATGCGATTAAAGATGATGAGGGAAAATTCCTTTATTCAATATCTATTCAGAAAGACATTAGTGAACGCAAAAACATCGAGCGGGCATTACTAGACAGTGAGTTAGCTTTGAAAAAAGCGAGTGAAGAAAAGGCTGTCATTTTAAATTGTATTTCTGAACATGTAATCTATCAGGATAATAATAACCGAATTATTTGGGCAAATCAAGCTGCTGCAGATTCAGTGAATCTCTCACTTGATGAAATTACTGGAAGATTTTGTTATGAAATCTGGAATCAACGAGAGAATCCCTGTGAAGGTTGTCCAGTGGTTGAAGCCCGAAATACTGGTGAGATTCAAGAGAGAGAAATGAGAACTCCTGATGGTCGAATCTGGTTCATTCGTGGTTATCCGCTTAAAGATGAAGAAGGAAATATCACTGGATGTGTTGAAGTTACCAGTGATATTACTGAGCGGACGAAGACAGAAGAGGCATATCATAGTCTTGTTGACCAATCACTTCAGGGTTTGTTCATTATCCAAAATGGACGAGTGGTTTTTGTCAATCCCGCCTTTTTACAAATTAGTGGTTATACTGAAGAAGAGATACTAGCCTTAGGTCCGTGGGAAATTTTTAAGATAATTTACCCCGAGGATCAAAATTTACCCTGGGAGCAACTTCAAAATATTATCCAAGGAGAACCTGTATCATCGAGTCTTGAGATGAGAGGAGTCCTCAAGGATGGTAGTATTCGCTGGTTTCAACTTTCCTTAGCTGTAATTGATTTTCAAGGTCAGCAGGCTACACAAGCAACTATTGTTGACATACATGATCGGAAGGTTGCTGATGAGGCAATACGAAGGGAACGAGATC
>JABXGX010000176.1 GCA_016550405.1 archaeon
AAGAGGCGGAGAATGTGCCAAAGAAAGGACCTGAAATCGGTCCTAAACGAATGACTCGATACGAAAAATCCCGGGTAGTGGGATCTCGTGCCCTTCAAATCTCGATGGGGGCCCCAATTCTAACACGCATTGCTTCGGATCTCAACGATCCAATCCGGATTGCAGAATTGGAGTTACAAAAACGAGTTCTCCCAATTACAATCAGACGTAAACTGCCTTCGGGTGCTTTCGAAGACATAGCCCTGATTGACCTTGTCGATTAGCTGCTCCGCCTTCATCCATTCTTATATTTTGATTTTTCAGATGTTGCAGGCTAATTTGTTATACTAGGAGAAGAGGCGCAAAAACTCCTGCTCCACTTCACTTCTTAAATGTTCGAAATCCTTTTTGCAGACTAGAAAGAGGGATTGTGTAATTCTGCATTAGTGTCTTTGCTGTGGTGGTTTGAATGAAACGATTCCTCTCATTTGACGAGCTCAAATCTTTAAGTTATGAGGAAATTGAGTCAATGCAAAATCGAAAGTTCCGAGCCTTTATCCGCTATCAGGTTTACCCGAATCATCCATTTTATCGACGGCTCTTCAAAGAACACGAGGTGGATCCCTTTGATCTTCGAGCGCCTTCCGACTGGGAAAAATATGGACTGCCCCTCGTGAAGAAGGCCGATTACAAAGAGAATTTGCGGGAATTCGTTTTAAATCCGCAAGAAGTCGATGGCCAAGAAAGGGACCCAGCTGAGGTTATTAGAAATCTGCTGGATTATTACAAGGAAGCGGGATATAAGGATGAGCAAAATTTTGTTTTTCGTCGTGGGCTTAAAGTCAAACTTCGAATCGGAAAAGAAAAGGCGACCCAGGAACTTCTGAAGCATATAAAACATCAGTTTTCTCCGCGGTTCTTTTGGTTTTCATCAGGACGTGCTTCTGGACTTCCTTCACCTGTTTTCCTCACGCATTATGATAACGAGTTGATGCTGAATAACATGGCTAAATCCGGAAAAATGGCAATTGATCCGTTCGTTAAGGACGGATTTGAGCTTCGTGCAATGAACCTATTTCCATCCGCCCCTCATCTTGGCTTCTTTGGTGTGGACGGTGGTCTGTTACAGATGGCAGATTTTGTAGTTCGTTCAACTGCAGGAGGAGCTATAAGCACTGATAAGCTTGTACAGCTCGCAGAGCTGTTCAAAGTAACCGGTTTTGCTGCAATGCCCGGATATCTGCGCAATATTTTCTGTCGAGAGTTACTTCAACAAAAGCCGAAATTAGAGAAACGTGGAATTATTCTCTTAGCAGGTGAACGTATTTACGATGCAGTGATTGATGACATTAAGACTAATTTTGCAGAAGTAGGAATGACTGAAAGCCGAGTCATTGGAGGTTGGGCTGCAAGTGAGACCAAAATCGGTGTAGCATGTCAATGCCAAGAAAAGGGCGGATACCATAATCTTTCTCCTCTAGCGTTTGCTGTTCGTTTTGTGAAATTTACTGATGAAGTAGGCGGATATGAGTTTACAAGTCCTGAAGAAGGAGGGTATATTACTATCTTCCATGTGGATGGGCGTTCATCAATGTTTGAAGGTTATTTGATGGGTGACCATGTCGACAAAGTGACAACGGGTAAATGTCCTCATTGTGGTTTAGAGATGCCTTGTTTCTTTAACATCTCCAGAGAATCTGAAATTGGTGCTCAAATGCATGTAATGGGGGTTGCAGAAGAGAAGATTAAAGGAGCGACTGTTAATCTGACAGCGTTACGCGAGTCTTTGTTAGCATTGAGCCAGATTCATGAAGCTCAGATTATTGTGAGTAAATCAAAACCTGATGATCCTTATTCAACGGATGTTCTTTCATTGAATATTGTACTAAAATCAGGAGCTAACCAAACTCAAGCACAGCGAATGATTCAAAAATTAACGAAAACTGAAACTGAGATTACCCCAGTCATTAATTTCATGGATTTGGACACACTGTTGGAGCAGGCAGGTGGGTTGAAATTCCAGGAAATAGTTGATTCCCGTATTAAACCAGCTTAGATAATCATTAGAAAAATATGGAGCCTCGGGCGGGGATTGAACCCGCGACCAGCAGCTTACTCGACCCCTTGGGAAAGAAGTGTACGAGGCTGTCGCTCTACCACTGAGCTACCGAGGCACTGTACATGGGTTGAATAGGGAGACCCAAAAAGATTTCGACAGTGTAGTTAATAGTAGCATTTGAAGGGATTGCCAATGGAAAAAAAGACAAACACACTTCGTGATCTCGGCGAAAGAGGATTAATCCGTTGGTTTCAGGATTTAATCACCCCTTATGATAAAGCACTCCTCTCTGGTATGGAAGATGCAGTGGCTGTATCTCTTAATGATGAAGCTATCATCGCGAATAGTGATATGCTAGTTGGATCAACGGATGTACTACCTGGTATGTCGGCTAGTGAAATTGCATGGAAAGCTGGAGTTATGGGATTAAGCGATCTAGCCGCAAAGGGAGCTGTGCCGCTTGGAGTGATAGTTTCCTTAGGTTTTCCAGCAGATACAGAAACAAATTTTGCTGCGGCAATTGTTGGAGGACTAAATTGTGTGTGTCGTGACCATGATACATACTATCTAGGGGGAGATACTAATCAATGCTTGGACCTTGTGATTGACTGCACAGCAATAGGAAAGGCTTCTCAGAAACAGATCCTTAGACGAAGCGGGGCCAATCCTGGTGATTTGATTGCAACAACAGGCGACTTCGGGTATACCGGGGCATTATTCAAAGCTTTGTTGCGAGGTTACTCTGAGCCCCATGAACTCGTTGAACAAATTCGGCAGTCAGCATTACGGCCAAGAGCCCGATTGAAAGAAGGACAAATATTAGGTCAAAGTGGATTGGCGTCAGCTTCAATAGATAGTAGTGATGGACTTGCATGGTCTTTACATGAACTGGCTGCAGCAAGTCGAGTCGGATTCCAACTCGATAACATTCCTATTCCAGAAGTATGTAAGAAATTCGCAATAACGAATGATTTGAATCCGATTGATCTTGCTCTGTATGGAGGCGAAGAATTTGAGCTAGTTGTTACAATACCTCCTGAAAAGTGGGAAAAGGCTAGGACATTAGTTCAGGAAGTAGGGGGGTCGTTAGTTCGAATTGGTACGATACATGAAGAGCACGAGAAAGTTTTACAACTTAATGGTAGAAATATACCAATTGAACCAAAAGGGTATGAGCACTTTTCGGAATGAAGAAAATGGCGGGCTCGGGGGGATTTTCGGACAGGTTTTTGGGCTTTCGAACCCCCGACAATCGGGTGTCTCCAATGAAATTGGAATTAAGAGCCCGACGCTCTGCCTGGCTAAGCTACGAGCCCGTAGTTGAGCAGTCTTTCTGCCATTATTTTAAAACTTTCTGAAAAAGAAAAGAGCCCTAAGATTTTATACTTTCAAGTCTAGAAAGGCGAATAATATGACGAAAAAGCGGATACTTATTGCAGGAACCTTCGATATTCTTCATCCAGGCCATGTTTTTCTCATAAACGAGGCTGCAAAGCTTGGTGAGGTTATTGTAGTAATAGCACGAGATGAAAATGTACTCCATACCAAAGGGCATCCAGTAATTGTACCTGAAAAACAGCGTTTGTTTATGGTTGAAGCATTGAAAGGGGTCGCTAAAGCTGTTCTTGGTAATCCTGGAGATGATTTTATTAGCATCGTTGAAGAGCTACAGCCAGATATTCTATTGTTAGGTCCAAACCAAGACTTTTCGCTAGAGAAAATCCAGAATAGACTTGATGAAAAGGGAATGATAACCAGGGTGGTCCGACTAGAGCAATTATTTGATGAGTTTCCTCTGAACAGTTCAACACGCATTATTGAGAAGGCAATTTCAAATCAGAAAGATCGAATTTCACAGTGACAATATCACCGTCAGTGACATTGAGCTTTTGCCGCAAGCTTATTGGTGCTATAACCTCGACGACGTTAGGATGATGATGTGTGCGTTCAATCAATAAAACGGCAGCCTTTTGTTCTCCATTTACCATGGCCGGGTAACAGGTAACGGGTCCAAAGGTTCGATCACCAGTCACGAACCCGTGAATTTCAATACCAAGGGTTGCTTTGAGTAATTGAAATTCATTGACGTCTGTTTCGGTGATTAATTGGATATTAAGAGTGCCAGGGTAGGGAGTATAGCTTAGCAATCTACGAAATTGTCTTCGATAACCTTCTAACTGAATGTAATAAGCACCTTCTCCTAATCCGGTTAGAATTCTTCCTTTGAAGCTGCGGTATCGTTTCCTCGTCAGTGCTATTTCCAGGATAGATTGGATTTTCACTAATTCAGATATGCCCTTCTGTTGTATTTTGATTAATTGTCCACGATTATTAAGAACTCGATGAATTAAGCCACGGTTTTCCAATTCTAGCAATCTTCTGGAAGCAGTCTGCTGGCTGATTTGTAAAAGCTGAGCAAGCCGAGACGTAGATGTGCGGATATTATTGGTTACTGCACCCAGTTGAGCTAGAGTTAGAAGTGTGAACCATAGCTGTTCTTTCATGAAAATCATCATTTCTGTTTAAGTGTTTGACGGCTCTCAGTCGCTATCTTGTGTGCAAAACGGATTGGTTCAGGTAGGCGATATTTTATGATACACTTTCTTGTCAATTCTACTGCTGTCGATAAAGAAACCCGATGCCCAGTACTGATGTAAATAGGTTTACAACCAGGTTTGGATACAAATCGTGCACCAACGACTTCACCATTGAGGATGATAGTATCAAAGGATTTTGGGTTAGATTGAATGGTTCCACACAAGTAGCTTTTTGCTACCCCAATGGTAGGAGTGTCTCTTAGAATTCCAAAATGGCTAGCAGCCCCAAGCATTCGAGGATGTGCCTTACCATGTGCATCTACGAAGCAAAGATCGGGGGTGTACGAAAGGGCGTTATAAGCCAAGGATAATGGTGGATATTCTCGAAAAGAGAGAAATGTTGGAATGTATGGCACCTGAGTTTGGATAAACACGGTTTGGTATTCAAGTTGCGTTAACTCAGGGAACTTAAGTATAACAGCAACGCCAATAGCAGTTTGTTTGTAATAAGAGACATCTAACCCACATACAGTTCGGGGAGGATTAGGAAAGTCATCATGTTCAACAAGTCGCGAAACTAAATCTAGTTGGACTTGCCGTGCCCTTGTGGTAGGAAATTTTGTACGCAGAGAAGATAGCCTCCATTATTTTCCGAGTGAGTTTTGCAACGAGGTAATTCCAGCTAGTAGCCGGCGATTTTCAATTGCGGTAGTGAGATCTGCACGTGTTCGTTCTATAAGACTTCGAGCAACATCTGTTTTCCTCCGAATTCCAGGTGTTAGACCACGTGGAAAATCAAAGGTCATCAGGACTTCGTGAATTTGTTCCATTTGGCTAAATGCTCTTTTAGCTTCGTCCAGATTATCTTGAGTTAGAGAATCGATAGAATACCTACGAAGTTCGCCTACAAGATCTCCAAGTCCTTGAAGATAACCAATGTCACTAACACCGATTTTTTCTGGGTTCGGTAACTCTTCCTTAAGGCGAAACGCTAAAAACAGTGCAGCCTCAGCAACTTCACCTTCAGCGTCATTAACAAGTCCAATTACAGGAAGTTGATTCAGTCTTTCAAGATGCTTCTGTGTGGCTTTCAACATAGACTGAGCGGCTTTTATTGAAGTTCTAGCCTTCTTCATTTCGTTTTGGTGAATTGCAGAAATTGCTTCTCGAGTTTCCTTAAGCACCTTGTGCATCTCATTGATTAGTAAATCTCGTGATGTATTTTGGATTGCAAGATTAGCGTAAATCGCGTCGCCGATTGATTTGAGGGGCATGGTTAAGAGCTCCTTCTCTAAGATTCGGTTCTGTGTTGGTGCTGTGAAAACAGAATACTTAAATGATTGGCTCTGAGTGAATCCTCGGTTGGTCTTGTGGTTTCTTCTGATTTAGCCAAAATTTATCGTCGGCAACGTTATCGATTCATTGGTAGAAATAGTGTTCTAAAGAAATGCCACCACCTCCACAAAGCGTTGACCCAGCAACGACCATGTTATAAACAGACCTTCTATGGCACAATCACCACTCATAGATGCATGCAATTATCACCCACTCTTCAATGCAATCAATCCTGCCTATTCTGCTGGCGCTCTATGCCAGGAGATGAAGGCTACCCCAACCAGTTACACATGGAAATCCCAGATAATCCTGAAGAAATTCTGGATAATGCAATAATTGAACAACGTAAAATTTTGGATGGCTATAACCCGGTTTGCCATCCCAAAGTGCTCCCGAAGATGTATGAAGAAGCACGGGATCCCAAACATGTGGCTATTAGTCTTGTTGGCGAACCAACAGGATATGAACGTCTTTCAGATTTAATTCAAGAATGCAAGCAGCGTGGTTGGACAAGTTTTCTAGTTAGTAATGGGACAAATCCGCAAGTGCTTCAAGAAATCCAAGAACCGACTCAGTTATACATCTCTTTTGTGGCTCCTGATAAGAAAACACACCAAACACTTTGTCGCCCTTCTATTCCTAGGGCTTGGGACCGCCTCCAAGAGTCGCTAAGCCTTCTTTCAACGTTTTCCTGTCCTAGTGTAGTGCGAATGACGCTTGTTGCTGGACGTAACATGCACAGTGTTTCTCGCTATGCAAAAATCCTCGATGCATCTGAAACAGATTTCATTGAATGTAAGGCCTACATGCATGTTGGCGGAAGTATGCAACGCTTATCTCGGGAGAACATGCCCAGTATGAAAGAAATCCGAGATTTTGCAGAAAGGCTATCTGATGAATCGGAGTATACGATGGCTAACGAGGATACGGCTAGCAGGGTCGTACTATTAATGAAGACCTAATTTTTTGTGTCCTATTCAGCTAATGGAATGTGTTTTGATTCCATACCCTTTGTTGTAACAACAAGAAGATCGATTCCGTCGCCGGACATGGCATCACGCCGCGTAGCAGACCGAATTGATTTCACAGCGAGTTCCATTGCTTCTTCTTTTGTTAGATTATCACGGTAATTCGCTTCAAGCACTCCTAGCACTAGCGAGGTAGCAGTGCCTACCGCTGCGTATTTCTCTTCAATAAGTGAGCCTGCAAGATCAAGGCTGTAAAGATGAGAGCCCGTTTGGTCAACGCCTCCAATTAGTGTCTGTGTGAGATAAGGCATGTATTTTCGGCTGAACAAGATGTTGGAGAGAAGCTGGGCTGCGGCGTTGACGGTGATAGGTCTCCGATTTTCAAGTTCGAAGAGGCTGGATTCAGCAGTGAGGAATGAGGAAAGCATTTGGTAATCACCACTAACTCCAGCACTGCCTACGATGATATTATCGGTTATGGAGAATACTTTCTTACCTGTTTTACTTACGACGGTATAACCCCAGAGTACCCGTTTCTCAGCTCCGATGACTATACCATTCTCGAAAGTTATGCCAACGGTAGCTGCACCGAAGAAAGGCGTTAAATCAGATTGACTGCACATTTTCTTTTACCTTCTCAGCTAACGTAGGAAAGCAGTTAAAAAATCTTTGTGACTTGCTTCACGTTAGAGTTGTGAGGTCAAGTGAACCCCTTTACTGGTTTAAAGTATATTCCTAACACCAAAGAGTTACTCGATGTTGCCTTCGCTCGAGCTGCTAAGGTATCACTCCCCAAATCAAAGAAGGCTCCATACATACGGGCACGAGAAAAGGAAATTGCTAAACTTAACAAGGTTGACGACATACTCGCAACTAGGTTAGAAGAGGTTGTCAAGCGATTCCCGAATTTTGATAACATAGATCCATTTTATCGATCATTAGCAGATACCGTTGTAACAATAGATGATATTCGGCAGGCTTTAGCCTCTGTAACTTCGGCAGTTCGCATCATAAAAGGGATTATCCGTGATGCTAATCGAAATTTACGAAAAGCCATGACTTCTGCGGAAGCGCGTAAACTAAGAAGTGCAGCCTATGGGCGGATTTCCTCAGTAATGCGAAAAATCGATGCGCGCTTGATTACTATTCGAAAGGCAGCCTTAGAGTACCGCCGTTTTCCATCAATTAATTTGCAGCTCCCTGTAGTTGTGATTGCAGGATTTCCTAATGTGGGAAAAAGTTCACTTGTCACTCTGATGTCTACAGCTACCCCGGAAGTTGCAGAATACCCATTTACAACAAAGAAAATAAGTGTAGGGCATATTCACTTCGACACCATCGAAGGCCAAATCCTAGATGTACCTGGATTACTTGACCGCCCTATGAAAGAAAGGAACCCAATTGAACAACGCGCAATAGCTGCGATTCAATACCTTGCAGATGTGATTATCTTTCTAATTGACCCCACCTTAACATGTGGCTATGAGATTACCCCTCAAGTAGGATTACTTAATGAAATCCGCAAATCGTTTCCAGAGGTCGAAATATTTCCGGTTATCAACAAAATGGATATCGCATCACCGGAAGAGGTTCAGCGTGCAAAGAATCTGATCGAAGAAGCTACAGTTCCGATAATTAGCGCGTTAACCGAAGAAGGTGTTGATCAAATATTACGAGGAGTAATTGGGAAGTCAACGAAAGTTACTGAGAAATTGCATCTCCTTCAAAACCAATCCCCTTAACCTTGATTTTTGATTTAGTACCAAGCTTCCCTTGTACCTCGAACTTTATGTCAAGAAACTGTTCAACTACATGAATGTTTGTAATTGTATGCATTGTAAGCTTTGAAATTGTGATGGTGGAAGTACCCTTTGCAAGTGCAAGATATGGAATTAGCATATCTGCTTGGAATTGGTCAACTGAAGCATTTGTAGCCAACTCGTTGAGAAGTGAAAGAGCCGCAGATTCTCCCACTTTTTCTGCCTTTAAACCTCGACGTCCTAATGCATCTGTTCCAATGATTCGATTCGGCAAATTTTTTGCTAGGATGGAGATACCACTTCCAGGAGAGTGAGTATGAGGATTATGCTCGATTGAAAATATGTCTACAGAGTAACCACTCCCAGTAAGTAGACGTTTGGCAGCTTCAGTTTGCCTTTCCGCAACATGCCGGGGAAGTGATCCACAGTGAGATATTCCAGAAAGTATTGGGAGCTGTTTTTCATCACTTAATGTAAGCGACCGGAGCTTGTTGATGGGCGATAATTGGGTCTTTACATGACCGCCTCCACGAGGATAGTATCCTCGTTTCGAGATTTCAATCATCCCATGAAAACCCATTTGTTCAAGTCTGGATAAGAGAACTGTTTTGAGATAATCTATTGGAGGACTCCACGTAACGTTTGTACCACCCGTTAGCTCGGCAGTTACGGGGTGTTTACAAAATGGGGCTAGAATCATCACCCCTTGTAGAACAAGGCTAATGGCGCCAGCTGTGCCAATATTGACAAATATTGGACCCCCCTGACGATTTTGAGGAATGAATTCAATCCGTTTTGATCCTTCGTGTGTTCCTTTTACCTGAGCTTTTGTTAACTCTTTTACAGCTAAAATTCCGTGAAGGTGTTGTGGACGTAGCCCTGGAGTTTTTCGTTTTGCACGTATTTTATCTACAATAAGGTGTTGACCTAAAACTGCAGCAAAAGCTATTGCAGAACGGAGAATTTGCCCTCCCCCTTCCAGAACAGACCCATCAATTTCAATGACCATTTTCCGTCACATAAATTGCTTTATAGAGGTTGAATTAAAGTGCTTATGTGATAACGTTGATTGGAATTGGATTAATCCAACCTAAGGAAAATCACTGGATTGCATTTGCTATAGAGATTAAAAACAATAGCCTTGTAGCCTGTACTTCATCTAATCAATCAGAGAATAAGGCAAAGGAAAGTGTGAAAGAAACCCTTCGCCGATTTCGACGACTTCACGAATATGATGAAACCAAATCGGTATCAAAATCCTCACAAATTGGTACTCGACTCGCCCAACTTCGTGAAGGAAAAGGCAGACCCTTTTCTCTTAAGGAGATTTCACAAAAAAATTGGTCTCTAGCCCGTCTCTCCATCTCAGAGCAATTGCTAAAGGTTCCACGTGGTAAGGTCATTTCATATGGTAACCTTGCTAGATTGAGCAACTCATCACCCAGAGGTGTGGGGTCAGTGATGCGGAGTAACCCAGTTCCTTGGGCAGTTCCCTGCCATCGTGTGATTCATTCAGATGGAACCTTAGGTAAGTTGGGTGGAACAATAAGTGGTACCCCAGAAAAAGCACGGATTTTACGAGCAGAAGGAGTTATTGTAAGGGACACAGGGACCGTTGATCAAAAATCAGTTTTGATTTAGAAATGGCGATATCCGATGAGGGAACCGGGTCTTTTCATTGGAAGATTTCAACCATTTCATAATGGTCATCTGTACGCTCTGAAAAAGATTCTAGCAAAGGAAGAGTATGTTTATATTGTCATCGGGAGCGCCCAGTCGGGATATACTCCTACAAACCCGTTTACCGCTGCAGAACGTATTATCATGCTTCAACGGGTTCTCAAAGAGCTGGATATTCCATGCTCTCGTTATCTAATCATACCTGTTCCCGATGTTCACAATTTTACACTTTGGGTAGATCATGTTAAACGGTATGTGCCCCCATTTGGTGTTGTGTATACTGGATCAGAAACGGGAGCAGCGTTGTTTTCAAAAGAAAATATAATAGTCGAAAAAATTACACTCTTCAAAAAGAAAAGTTACTCTGGAACAGAGATACGACGAAGAATCCGTCATGGAGAAGATTGGAAGCCATTAGTACCTGTAGTTGTAGCTGATTTGATTGATGAAGTCGAAGGAACAAAACGAGTTCAGTCTCTTAGTTGCTAGCGTCAGATCCTCGAACGAGCTCAAGTATTCGTTGGAAAATCTTTTGTCTTTGATCCTTGGTTGAGCGGTAAAGCCGTTCTACTATAAGTTCTGGGGTCGATTTCGCAATTTTACCAAATTGGGGTGAGCGGTTGACAACTAGATTTAATTGAGGGTCTAATCCTGACGCCTCAATCCCATCCACACGTATTGGCACTCGGGCTAATTCAGTAATATCTTCAGCTAAATGTGACACAAAGATAACACAAGAATTTGGATTCTCGGAAAACAGCTCGAGAACTGCGGCAACAACCTTTGCTGCAGCCCCGGGTTCAGTGCTTGCTTCCCATTCATCAAAGCAGGCTAATTTTGATGCATCACTAAGAACTATGTTCGCTAAATTATTCAGTGAAGACTCAAAAGCCCCAGCAGAGAGCATCCCTGTTGCTTTAGCGTAATAATATAATTCGTCGAATATCCCCACTTCCGCTTTTAATGCTGGAACAAGCATACCCATCTGTGCGAGTATAGCGACCTGTACTACACATTGTAACAAACAGCTTTTTCCACCACTATTAGCACCAGATAACAAAACGACACGTTCCCCACTGGTCGCTTCAGGAGCCCAACCGTTTCTTCCAATGACATAAGAAACGGGTACTACTTTCAACTTATCTTGCAGTGCTTCGTGCATCAAGAAAATATTTCGTCCGTCTTGGAATGAAACCCCTACATTATCG
>JABXGX010000177.1 GCA_016550405.1 archaeon
ACTCATTGGAGGATTTGATACCCTCATCCAGCCTGGAGACCTAGTTACAATCAAACCCAACATGAATACTGCTGACCCATACCCAGCCTCGAGTGATGCAAATTTCATTCAAGCCCTCGGTGAAGCCATGCTGGCAGCAGGAGCAGCAAAACTCCAAATCATGGATGCATCCACACAACGTGTGTGCACTCGAGATGTCGGAGAAGAGATTGGACTTTGCGATGTTGCCTTGGATTTGGATGCTGATTTTATCTCCCTTGATGAACATCCCTGGATCAACCAGCAATTCCCAAAGGGGAAATATCTAAAAAGTGGTCACATTGGCGAACCAGCGTTGAAATTAGGAAAGCTCGTTATCGCACCCTGTTTAAAAACGCATTTTCTCGCCAAATTTACCGCAAGTATGAAGGTTTTGATGGGGCTCTTAAAACGGCAGGACCGTCTGAAAATGCATATGCGGCACCTCGAATACAAAATCGCAGACCTAGCCTCATATTTTAGCCCAACGCTAGTTGTCATGGATGCTCGGAAAGTCTTTGTCACCAAAGGGCCCGCGTCTGGTGACATCGAAATGCCAAATCTTATCTTAGCAAGCCAAGATATGCTCGCTATCGATGTCGAAGGGGTTCGACTCCTCCAAAGTTATAATGCAAAAAATAAACTCAATGTACCGGTCTGGGAACTTGGACAAATCGCACGCGCTAAAGAAATTGGATTCGGGGCTACTAGTGATGATGAGATTCGAGTCATCGAAGATCTCTAAGTTACAACATCATCCATGATGGTTAGTTATAGATCACCCATGGCGATATTGGCCTAAGTGTTCTCGTGATTCTTTTTCACTTTGGTATCAATCGGATTGGTATCGATGATGACTCACTTTAGTTTGTTAAAAATCAAGATACAAGAAAATCAAAATGCATTTCTAGACTAGTAGTCTATCATTTGGAAACTTGGAGGATGTTATCAAAGTACCCATCACGGATTTTATTTAGTACAACGAATGAACGGGTCTTTTCGATGAAGTCTTGGTTGCGGATTTGTTCGATGATTTCCTCGAAGCAGCGAATATCTTGGCAGATGATTTTCAGGATTAGATCAAACTCGCCGGTCACTGTATAAATTTCTACAATATTATCGATTCCACGAAGGGCTTTGGCGACTTCTGGACCGGGCATTCGACTTGCATTGACTCCCATGAGAACGGTGATGGGATTGTCTGCCTTTTCATAATCAATGGCCACGGTGAACCGTTGGATGACACCTGTTTTCACCAATCGATCAATCCGACGACGAATTGCTGATTCAGAAAGCCCCATGGTGCGTGCAAGGTGGGCAGTGGATTTTCGTGAATCGCGAATAAGGTGGCGAAGTATTCGTCGGTCAATTTCATCGAGTATGGAGCGAGGCACAGTGTCACATCCACAACATTTTAAGGGGGAGTTGGGTGGGCAGACAATCTAACCTTTTTCTGGTCTTTTCTAGCTTGTTCTCGTCTTTCCCTTAAAAGGTAGTGGTGGTTTCGTTAGATGAATCCAGATATCTTGGCGGATTCTCTGTGTGCCTTATATAGTATTGGTGGATTCCTATGGTTAAGGATCCAGTTGTATACATTGACGGTGAATTCATACCGAGTCAAGACGCGAAGATCTCGGTGTTTGACCATGGCCTCCTGTACGGTGATGGCATCTTTGAGGGCATCCGCATTTATGATGGTGTGGTGTTCAAGCTGGATGCCCATCTGGACCGGTTATATCGGAGTGCTAGGGCGATGTGGTTGACTATTCCCATAAAGAAACCAGCGTTGAAAGCTTTGGTGCTAGAAACGTTGAGGCAGAACGGATATCGAGACTCCTATATCCGGTTACTGGTCACACGGGGAAAGGGCGATTTGGGCGTGAATCCTAAAAAATGTCCGAAGGCATCGGTGGTCATAATTAACATCCAGGTGGAGCCAATGCACGGGCATAGCTCGAAGAATGGCATCACCACCATTATTTCGAGTATCCGCCGGCAAGCACCGGATTCAGCCACTCATGAAATCAAATCCTTGAATTACTTAAATAGTGTACTGGCAACGATTGAGGCTAATCGACAAGGAGCGGATGATGCAATCATTTTAGACCAGCGTGGGTTCGTTGCGGAAGCGACCGGAACTACTTTGATTGCCGTATGGAATGGGGCATTACATGCTCCACCGCTGACGGCGAGCATCTTAGACAGTATTACGCGGCGGTTTGTCTTAGATTTAGCACGGGATCTCGGCTTTCCGGTGTATGAACGGGACATGACACCATTTCAGTTGTTGATGGCGGAGGAAGTGTTTCTGTGCGGAACAATGGGTGAAATAACTCCTGTACGGAGTATTAATGGACAAACCATTGGTACAGCGACACCGGGTCCAGTGACAAAGAAGCTGTTGGACACCTATGTGGAACGCCGGAAAGACCCGAAGAATGGAACCGTTATTTACTCAAAATGAAATGAACAGTATTTCAGTTCTTCAGAAAACACACTTCCGGCTAGATTGGTACAATTGTGCCTTTCAGTGTTGAGTGTACTGGGCTGTGCTTAGCAAAGTATTGTTTAAGGGCTTCAATGGCTGTGATGTGGAGCGCGCGGCGATTGGTGCCATAGTGGATCGGTATGCCCTGGACCGTGAGGAAACAGGCGCGATAGGTTTTGGCAGGGTCGAGGGGATGTCCACCGATGAAGAATTCGTGGATGCGTTTGCGGTAGGGATTTTCGATTTTGAAGTAAAGGTTGAGGCCAAGGCAGCGTTTGACATAGCCGCCTTGTTGGCGGTAGGGGTCGCGAGAGAAAGTGTTTTCGAGGTTATCTTCCATCATTTGCCAAAGTTCTTTACCGGTGATGTCGCAGATAGAGATGGGGGGATTATGGGGGATTATATTGTATAAGTCGTTCAGAGTAACATCGCCGGGTGGAATGGGGGCACCAAAGCGCCAGCCATTGGAGAAAGCAAGGTCTGTGCCACTTGCTTCTTGGCAGGCCTGGAGCAGGAGGTTGTCCATGGTGGATTCAAGCGTGCGCCATCGTGCGAGTGTGCTACGACTTTGTCCGATGACGGTGTCGAGTTTGGCTTGTTCGGATTTGGAGAGAATTCTTGTCACCATATCTTCGATGGCGGGATTTGGTGGTGTGACGTCTTCGATGGTAACGAGTTTGTGTTGGAAAGTCTTGACACGATTATTGACAATTTTGATGTCGAGTTTTCCGAGAAAGGATGCATGGCTGCCGGATTGAATAATGACTGCGCGATTAGCAACAACGGGTTGGTAGAGGCGGTTATGGGTGTGAGCGCTGAGGAGGATATTGATACCATCGACTTCGGAGGCTAACTTGAGATCTTGTGGATATCCGAGGTGGGATAGGACTAGGATGATATCGACATGTTCTTTGTTTCGAAGCCTGTTGATATGCTCAGGGAGTTCTTCGCTGCCAAGTGTGAAGTAGACACCTTCGCTGTAGGCGCGGGGCATGGTTTTATCGATGATGTTAGAGCAAATACCGATGACTCCAATGTGAAGCCCGTTTCGTTCGATGATGGTGCTGGGGGGGAAGATGAGGGTTTTAGTGTCTTTGGAGTAGCAGTTGATAGCAAGCATCGGATAGTTGAGTTGGTGAGCGAAGGCTTGGAATTCAGCAGGTCCGTAAGCGAATTCCCAATGGGCGGTCATAGCATCAATGGCCAAGGCATTTAGTATTGGGACCAGGGTCTTGCCATTGTTTTTCATAGCTTTGTAGGTGCCATGGATGGTATCCCCGTTATCAAAAGTAAGGACTTGGTTGGGGTAGTCGAATTCGTATTGGCTGAGGAGAGTCGCCATTCGAGCAAAACCTCCGACCTTTCGAGTGGAGGTTTTGCCACTCTTCCAGAAGATTTCATAATGAGGCTCGAGGTAGCCGTGTGTATCATTGAGCTGGATTATTGTGAGGTGGTGTTCTTCGGACATATGAGTCCCGCCTATAATCCTAAGATCCCGCGGTGCAGGTATCTATTATTCTGATGGCTCTTGAGGGTTCCGATGTTCAAGAATAAGAAAATAAGAGAAGCGATTCATGGCTAGGTTGAGGGAGTACCCTTCGCCTTGGTTTCCTTCGAACTGGGAAGTGGACAAGGCTGCATGGAAGCTTGAACACCCTTCACTGCTTCTTTGATAAGAAAATTCCAAGTTAAAGGTCCAAGATCAAGGAGAGCATGGAGGAAGGTATCCCAGGTTTGGGGACCCAGGCCTAGACTTTTCTCATAGGCGCTCTTCATGGCTGCGAGTCGTTTTTTGGTGATATTGGTCATGCCAATTGCGGTCCATTTATCCTTTGATTTAGACAAGTTGGCTCCTCCATAGTAGTAAGATTTGCTCAGACAGTACCGATTTATGTTTTTTGAAGGTGTCGGCTGAGAGAAATCAATGCAACCAAGAAGTGGGCTTATCCACCATATGAAGCAGTATATCGGC
>JABXGX010000178.1 GCA_016550405.1 archaeon
CCCTATCTTCCAGACTTATGATTCTTTTTCAACGACGGAGCTATAGATGTGGATTTGTTAATCACATTCCATTATTTGAAGGCGTAGATATGTCCATGCTCCTAAATTTTCGGTAAAAGTACAGATCTAACACAAACAAAAACGCCCCTTGTATTATGATACCAACCCCATTCCCTAACAGGAACGTATCTTGCCACAAAAACACAATCAACAGAATCCCCACAAGCTGATACCCGACATCAAAAAACACGTTAATTCTCAGAAACCGCGCCGCTTTATCTGCCGATTGCTCCTGCTTTCTGAAGACTCCCACCACAGCGATTATAGCATCAATAATACCCCATAGCAATGCCTGTAGACCAATCCCCTGAAGCACACTAATCGGAACAAACAGTAACACCATACCAATGACAATACTTGTAATACTCCAAGCAATCAGTGCCATTCCAAGGCGACGAGCCAGTCTACTAGTTTCCATCTATGTAAGTTCTCCACAATTCGAATTCTAGCACGACAGCTAACTAGTAGCCCATAAAATTCGTTTCGAATAAACTAACCCGTAAAAAGAACAAAACAAATTCCTTTAAAAAACACCAAAATAATCGGATGAACTGGGGAGAGAATCTAGTCGTGTTGTTGATCTTCAGGTCGAGTAATACCCAGTCGAGTATCAAGACGCTTCGCTATCATCGAATGTGAAGTCATGGTGCCAGTAGGTATGTCTTCAGGTTTTTCATCAGGATAGACAGTAACTCTGTACTTATAGAGTAAAAGGCCTCCCCCACTAATTACCACAAATATGGTTGGTAAAGAAAAGAATAGGTAAAACAGATTTTGAAAAAACATCGTATAAGGAAATACAAAATAGTAGTCCAATGGGTACATTAAACGAACTCCATAGACGACAAATAAATGGAACCGCCAGACCGTATCAAAGAGGGACAGAGGACCCCACCAAAGCACCCCACTCATAAACATGAACAAAAAACCAGTAACAACAAACAAAATCGAATGATTCAGCGGATTCATCGCGGCTTTATTCCAGAAGTAAGCCGTGAGTATTCCAAAAACAGCGAGAAACAGAACCGCTGGCACGGTATACATCAGGTTAATCAAAAAACCCACTAAGATTCCTAAAGCTGCATTCTCGAAGAATTGAGGTCCCGCCAACGCAATCTTGTCGATACAAAGGTACACCCCAACAAGAACAATAAGAACACAACAACACACAACTAACAGACCTACACTCACACGCACCAATACTCGGGTAAGACTACTGATTCTTGGCTCCGAGCCCGAAGAAGTCCACCTACTCTTCATATTCTCTCACCTCTATTTCAGCCTACAAATGCCACACAAAAAAACATTACGAATGGTGACCCTAGAGAGAACTCCAAACCGATACATGACTGCTCAAGTATTGAGAAGATGTATTCCTTTCCCTTTAGCATTTTCACAACTGTTTTCGTATGTTTTCGAGTCGATTTCGTGCTGCGTCGCCAACCATTGCGATGATTTTATCGAGTTTTTCACACGAGTAATCTGGGCAATGGGCGCAAGTTTCGACCTCATGTTCAATGGCACAACTTCGGACTTCACATCTTGAACAAAAACTATGGATTGGAGGTTCTGTTGATTTACATCCAGTACAATTTATGTCTTCAACAGATACAGGATGATCAGGTGTTGACCACTTTTTCGCCGTTTCCTTCCGTAAGGCTTCATCATTGGTTTGATAGGCAATATAGGCAGGGCATTCACTGCAGTTCAGACCACAATAAACAATCATTGGATCAGTCATAGAGTTGCCTTTCAAGTTCTAACTTATAACTTGATGGCAGGAGGCAACACAAAAGCGTTCACCGGCACATTTGACCGTTTTCTCGTACAAACCCTGATATACGCACAAGGGGCACAACGAGCGTTAGAAAAAACAACTTACCAAGCGAAGAAACTCTTTATCTAGGGTAACCTTATCGTCGAAGGAACCCATTACACTTACAACCAAGGGAAGAGAAGTTCAAGCATGGCAAGGTAAAAATTCCCTCCTAGTGGTCGAATAAAGAAGGGATAGAAATGGAAGTAAGGTCGTAGAATCCATGCTAACTGAGTTCCAACGAAGATTAGTACGAGTACACCGATGAGAATAGGAAGCGAGGAAACGCGGAATCCTTTGTCCGCATCAGCCATGATTCGGGTCCCACAGGAAGGACAGAACGCTTGTCCCTCTCGAATTTCTCTGTCACATTGAGGACATCTTCCAGAATCCGTGATCTGAGGACCGGGTACGGCCTCAAGCCTGTAAATCATGAAGTACCCTTGAAGAAAATAAACGATAGCACCAATCCCCCCAAGGGCAAAGACCGCAACATTGAGAATTACGATGAAAGTGTAATCTGCGGTGGTGAGGAGGAAAAACACCGTAACAGGGAGGAACGCAATAAGAATGGTTGCCATGATGGTGAATCCAGCCAGAACAATTGTGAGCATTTGGCGAAACGATAAGGCTCCGCCCGACAAGCTATCGAGGACATAGAAGGTAGGGATACAGATGTACAATGTAAGGAAAAGCAAAAGAGGAATTTTCAAGGCTGAATAAAAGATTTGGATCCCTCCAGAAAATAGACCCATAGAGGCACCGTATATGAAGCCAAAAAGAAAGATAGCGATCTGAAAATCGAAGAAGTACTGAGTCAGGTTGCGTTTATCATGAATATTTGCAAAGAGTTGTTTACGGTTTTTAAGAACCGTTTCGACGGTGCCAAGAAACCGAATCTCCACCATAAATGATGAATATCGTTTCCACGCATAAAAATTTTACTTTTTTTCCGTATAAACTTGTTTAAACGTAATTAATGGAAATTTAGGGGTGGAATCCTACTCCTGATCCCTGGAATCACCTCTATTGGCTGTTTAAAACTTGGAATCATTAGAATCCAGGTCGTTTGCAGTTACTTTAACACTGAAAAGTTGGATTTGCTTTTCCTTAGTATTTTCCCTCGCTTGTGTGGTAGGATGGACGATACGATTGTGCTAACTGCATCGCCTTAGCAGGTACTTGTTGTGACTCCTTATGGCGACCCATCAGCTTCAGAATCTTTGCGTTCCCTATCCTGTAATCAGGATTTCCTCGCTTGGAGGGGGCGGTCCCATTCGCAGCAGATGGTCGCCCTCTTATCATGTTATGAGTCACAAAAATCAGCTTTGATTACTTATCTTTGAACACTTATCCCTTACCCTCTACTTCATGATTAAATATCTGAAATGCCAAAAGGGTACGAAGGTGAATGGTTTTCCATGAGAGCACTGTTTCTTCATCAGAGTGGGAATACGGTTTGATGAGTGGAAGCACCTTCTCCAAACAACTATGAAGGAAGATAAGAATGAAACCAAAAATTAAGTATTTACTGAGCTTGCTACTTCTCGGACTCTTTGTTATGACCTTCGCCAACATCTACGGGGCTTTCGCATGGACAGAAGATTGCCAAGACATCTCCGATTGGACACAGGCTAACGGTGACCCCGCCATCGATGCGGATAACGGGGGCTGGCACCCCAGCATCGCCTATAACACGATCGTCTACGATAGTAAGTTTACACCAGCTACACCCTTCAGTACAGGATGGTGGGTCAGTTACCCCACCAGTGGATGGTATGATAGCAAGTATGCTGGGATTTACCGAAACCTCGAAGTAGAAGAAAGTAACAACTGGGAAGTCGAGATCAGCATCGATTTTGATAACTATTCGCCTGGCTTCTACAGCCACCAAGGCGGATACTTCGTCTATTTGCTCAACGAGCAAAAACAGCCCATGATGCAAATCTACTATTCAGATGGCTCAGGAAGCAGCAACGAGCAACGCCTGAATATCCGAGCGTATTACTACGATACATCAGGCACTCAGAATGTTATCTATAACCCGGGTGCTGCCACTGCAAGAGGTGTACTTGGTACCTGGATTATTAAGAATGTAGACGGACACATCCAGTGCTTCTGGCCGATGGCAACCACTGGATCCGTTCCCGGAACCGGTTCCTGGCACGACCTCACTGAAATAGCCAATGGCGAAGATTTGTTGCAACGAGGAACTCTGACATACCTGTTAATCATGCAACGAAGCCGGTATCGCGCCCCAACAACCGCCTACATCACAGCAGTTCAAGTCGACGACAACGTCGAGGTTGAACCTCCAGAATGGTATCAAGCCAATGGGGACAGCGATATAGATGGGGATCATGGTGGCTGGCACACCAGTATTGGATATAGCCATATTCCCTACCTGGATTATTACGCCCCTTCCACACCACCTAACCAAGGTTGGTGGATTAGCTACCCCACATCAGGGTATCAGAACAACCGATATTCAGGGGTGTATCGTCCACTGAATGTCATAGAAAACGCATACTGGGAACTAAAGGTCGGAATTGACTTCAACAACTACGCAACCGGGACCTATAGCTATCAGGGAGGATTCAATATCTACTTGCTGAACGAGCAAAAAGAACCAATGCTGCAAATTGCTTACTGGGATGGATCAGGAAGTAGTTACGAACACTACCTCGCAATTCGAGCCTACTACTACGACACCGCGGGCGTTGAACACCTGTTTTACAATCCAGGTTCCACAGCTAATGCGTATAATGTGGTGGGCGAGATAGAAATACAACGGATTGCGAATCACATCTATTGTTACTATCCTACAGCCACAACAGGATCAGTTCCGGGAACAGGAGTCTGGCTGGATCTTACTGCCTTAGCTGACGGAACAGATCTACTACAACGAGGAACCATGACCTACCTCCTAGTCATGCAACGAAGCCGGTATCGCGCCCCAACAACCGCCTACATCACCTCATTTGAAGAAGCTGGTTCAGACCCAGAACCCCAATACAACCCTATCTCCTCGGACTTCTTTTCCAGTCAAGATCTCTCTGACATGTGGACTATCAACGAGTTGCAGAGTCCGACCTGGCCAATGTACACCGAACCATTCTATAGCCGTTTGACATTTGCTGCCACACCTCGAGATTATGAACCCTACATGAATGGTTGGGAAGTTAGCCAGGAGGATTTAGCTGAACCCGGATACTTCTCAATCGAAACCATTATGGAATGGTGGGATATCACTGGAGGAGGCCAGTATGTAGATTTTAACATCTACTTAGTTGATGACAACTACCAGATTGTCGGACGTGTTCGTTTTGTATACAATGAATACGGAAGACGGTTTGAGTTATCCGCAGGTTACGGACCTAACAAAGAAACTCTCATTGTCGAATGGGGACCGGGAGGACATCCAATTGAATATGCTAACCATCTCGACATCAGGATGTTCCGTCTACCCTCAAATCCCGACCAAATTACTGTAGAGGCAGACTACGACGACCTTTATAGTGACCCAATGACTTATACCGTTCAAGGACTCTGCGATACCACAATAGCCGAACTAACCATCAACATGCGTGCTCGACAGCTCTCTGGCAATGCTCACTTCAAAGGATACGTCTATCCTATTCGAGTAGAGCCGATCTGTGCCTTGAAATATCCAGATAAAGACACCGGTGATCCATTCCAAGATCCCATCGTAAACAATGATTTCGAACTTTCAGTCCTTTCCAGCTGGATTGAAGACCCAAATGGTGCAGGTGAACGTTCATCAGATGAACACCTTTGGAACGACCATTCATGGTACATTAGTGACTCAAACCAGATCGCTACCTACAATCTCTCTCAACAACTCACAGAGGATGAGGATTTCACACTAGACACGATTAAGCAACAACAAATTGCATTCAGCTTCCATGCCCATGGGGCTGAAACATCGTCGGTAATGCGGGCAGCAATTACCTACTGGGATTATGATGGAAAACGAACCAGAATATTCGGAGAGTGGACACACCTATCTGATTCTAGTTTCACTACCATTTCAGTGGTAACACAAAGCCCCATACCTGAAAGACTAATGGGAATTATGGTGTCTATCGAAGGACGAGCATACCAAGGCGAGTACTTCAGCGCGTACATAGATGCAGCCCGACTCACAATCAAGCAGAATAATGCATACGGCCTATACATTACAGGAGGAAACGGGCTAATTTCAGTGGGAATCACTGTTATCGAAGCTCATGCTGATAACGGTGAAGCCACCCTAACAATACTACCTGTAGTCTACGCGGAGGCAACGACAGTCGGGGGCCCACTACAAGTGCATCGAATCATGATCAAGTTCGATGTCCTCGAAATGGGTACCGCTGATGTTTTTGGATGGCCTGAATCTCCTGGATGTATACAAAGCAACGACAAGAACTGGGTCTTACCTGGTGCAGAGGAAGTCCAAGCGTATAACGCTGGAGTTGAAGCCATTGCAACCATACTCCAGAAACTAGCCTCTACCGGTGCAAGCCTGGCGTTTCCAGGCTTGGGAACAGTCGCCAGCTTATTAATAGACTCCGGCATCAGCATCGGCTTCGATTTCGCTGCCGATGTGTTTAAGCTGCCAGTCCCAGAGGAGCAGGATGACGCGACAGTCGGAGATCCTGGGTATATGGAATGGATCTATCCCTACTATCCCGGGATTCCTGAGCTTCAAACTCAAGCTGCTGAAGGCGCACTTCGTCTGAACTGTGGCTATACAACTGCAGGAGGAAACGGCGGCTTCTTTACCCTCCGCATAACCTTCTATGCCAGCTTCACTGACGACACTTACGCTGGGTGGGAAATGCAATCGATACTCCTAATGATTCCCGCCTAGCATCAACGCCAACCATCACACAACGCTCACTTCCACTAGGGGCAATGCAGCAACTATTGCCCCTACCCTTCTTTCTTTACACCCATCATCTCCTCCTTCCGATTCTGATCAATTGCCACCATCCCGAAAGCAGGAATCCTCAGAATACGCCCCACCAACCCCGGCGACAACGCGCCTTCCAAGTCCTGCTTGTTGGCAATCGCCCACACTGGAACTCCAGGCGCATCCTTACGGATAACATTGAGGATTTCTTTTGTTTCAATGACGGTGTTGAGCGTCGAATCCGTGATGATAAAAACCTCTTTCGAAAAATGATGACCTTTACAGAATGTTGAATATTGCATCACAGTCGCGCAAGGGAACTCCTCTGTTTTCCAGAGAATATCTGGGATTTTAATAGAGGCATCACCATCATCTCCCTCGTTGAGATATGACCCACGAAGATGCCTTCAGGGTAGCGTTTGACCACCTGCAACGGTATGAGATATACCGTCTACTACGAGCACTGAGCGTGCTCGTCGTCTATCTAGGGTTTGGCTTCTACCTAACTTCCCCCGGAGTGTTAGGCGCCCTAGCCAAGTATCTCGAAATGGTGTTTGAGTGGCTGGAATTGCCATGCTACTACGAAAATACGTGCTTTCAGGCTGCGTATTTCTTGGCAGTGCATATCCAATTGGCTATTTTCGTTGTTTTCGTACTCGTCTTCGTTATTCTCATCTTTCCAACTGTTCGCTCTCTCACGAAGCCATCGACAAAACTCCACGTAATGCTGCCTCAGCGGTTAGGTTTCTCGGTGTCCTTAGTCTTGTTTTTTACCACTTTTCACAACTTCATCATCGCACAATTGTACTGGCAGTTTTACTATCGAGTCTTGGAAGTGTGGGGGTACATACCTGTGGGTATACCGCAGCCTTACTACAACAATCCGATATTGGTTCCAGTATACATTGCACTAGCAAGTTACATGCTAGTTTCAACCGTAATTCTTTCTGGCTTCTTTTGGCCAGTACTAGGGGTGATTTGGACTATGCGTGTACTGCACCGTGCTATTCCCAAATCAGATTTCCCCGAACTACGAAAGTTACGGAACGCCCTTATTGTACTCGGTGTCATCCATATCAGTATTTACATATGTTTTGGCCTTATTTCGGGACCGTTGTATTGGATCGTTACTGAAGTTCCCAAACTGATGCAATTCATTCAGGGATATCTATTACTCATCCTCTTCAACATTCTCTTTGGAGTAACCCTTAGCGTCTACATCATAACCGGATGGGATCTTCTCAAAAGAGCGGATTTGGTGTTGGAAGGACCGTTCAGTAAAAAAGGATTCGACAGTGAGGGATTCGATGAATCAGGAGAACCGCTCCCCGAATGGTAACATCCTCGGACCCTCCATCCCGCTTTCCATCATGCTCCTCCTGTACACCCATCAACGCGTGAAGTTCACCATCCTCCAAAAACTCCTCGACACCACTCCCGGCAACCTCGACTACCACCTCCAACGCCTCGCCAAAGCTAGGTATGTGACCCTCACCAAACGACTGTTCCCCCGACGACCCCTCACCATCATCACCATCACCGAACACGGCAAAACCGCCTTCCAAGACTATGTAGCGCAGTTCCAAGACATCCTCGACCGAATCGAAGCCGAGGACTAGATAACTCACCAATTTGCGAGTTCTTCAACTCCGCAAAGTCCCACAAGAATATCCAATAATTTCATTTATATGTAAGAATTGCCTAGATGAAAATCTAGAGAAAAGCGCTCAATGGACGAATCACTAATGGCTTCATCTCAGAAAGGAACGGAAAACACTGTGATATGGATCCTCCTTGCCAATGGTCAGATTGATGATGCACTCCGCCTCGCACAAAGCGACTCGTCAAGACGGAAAGACCTGGAACACACCCGACTTGAAGAAGACTACGAAATTCGAATCCGCGGACTTTGGCTACTCCACGAACTCGGAGAACCCCTCACTATAGAAGAACTCGTACCCCTCTTCAACAGCAACGATGATGAAGCCATAATAGGCGCAGCCCTGCTCATGAGTGAAGTCAACGGAACAACCGCACTCATAAAACTCATCGACGGCATCCCTCGCATTGTGACACATTTACTCAAAGAAGACCATAAGCGAGCAGAAGAAATCGCTGAAATAGAAGGCTGGGACGAACACTTCCCTGAACCTCGAGATCCTATGACCGTGTTATGGGCAATCGTCCTCGCACTGAGCAACCATGGTCAAAAAGCCATCGAACCCATTCGCATGAGAATGACGGACCTAATCAAGAAAAATGGGCTGGAAGAATATTCGCTGATAGAGACCATAAACACCCTAAAACTCGCATTACATCTCATAGGGAAAGAAGGAATACGCATCTACAAAGAAATCGAAAGAAATACAACAAAAGAAACCTTCTTCTACTACGAGGAATGCTTCGGCCCCGTCGACTTATACGAATTTGCTAAAAAATTAGACCAAATACTAACCCGAAATCCAACTTATGCACGTTATCCAAAAAGATCTCTAGCAAAAATCAAGTTACCAAGAGAAGAATAAGCACTACTCAGTCCCAATGTATTTATCGACGGCATCGAGCAAAATTTGCATCATCTCTTCTTTGCGCTTCTGATCGATTGCCACCATCCCAAAAGCAGGAATACCGAGAATCCGCTCAACCAGCTCAGGCGACAAAGCGCCCTCAAGGTCCTGCTTATTCGCAATCGCCCACACCGGCACCCCAGGCGCATCCTTCCGAATCACATCCAAAATCTCCTTCGTCGCAATCACATTATTCAACGTCGAATCCGTAATAATAAACACGATATCTGAACCCCGAAAATAAATCGTCCACAGCCTGCGAAACCGCTCCTGCCCCGCGAAGTCCCAAAGGATTATGGAGTAGGTTCCGTAGCGTGTGGCTTCGATTTGTTCGATGCTGAGGGCGATGGTGGGGACGTATTCGGTGGGTGGGGCGCCGCCTTTGAGGAGTCGGAGGAGGGTGGTTTTGCCGACGCCGCCTTCGCCGACGAGGCTGACTTTGAGTTTGCTCATGATGTAGTTGTCGATGAGGTCTTCGA
>JABXGX010000179.1 GCA_016550405.1 archaeon
AGGTAGGATGAAAAGACTGGGATAGTACCAAAACAGATAGCGGCGATGATTAAGCTGGCATAACTGGTTTTGTGTGAGATCATCGTCATCTTCCACTTGGACTTTCTTTGGGGCTTTGATAATAGGCATTCTTTTGTTTATGCCTTATGTTTTGTTACGGCTTTAGCTCCCTCGTGCAAGGCTGTAATGTTTTGTTTTTTGAAGCGTTTTAGCTTGTTATCTAGCGTGATTGTTTTTTCGAGGACCTTCATGTCAATGCGGTCATCAATTGCAGCAAGAGCGCCCAGAGAAGCAACGCCAATATATCTCACATGCCCGAGAGCATCAGCAAGTTTACGAATTCCAGCATGGTATATGGTAGTTCCATTTTCTTGGGGAAGATCGCGAAGTCCCAATTGCACAATCGGATCATTCAGAATTTCGGTTTCAATTAAGAGAAGCTCACTGCTCAGGTCGGGAGTGATTGAGCAGCATCTTTTGAATGCTGGTGTTGAAAGCACGATGAGAATATTAGGTTTTTCAAACCGCAATTCAAAAATGGGATCAGATGCTATTGTCAGATCTGCTGTACAAGCCCCACCTCGGGCAGCTGCACCATGGGATTCCGTTTGTAATACATGAAATCCTTTTTGAGTGAAGGCAAGTCCTAGAATTCGACTGGCTGTGACAACACCATAACCGCCATAGCCTGCAAATCGTATTGTAAGATACATGACACCTTTCTCTCCCTTGCTAGCCCCAAAGTTCTTGGAGATGTTCGATAAGTGTGGGTCGCAATTCTCGCCGGAACAGGCCAAGCTCGACATCCTTGCCTTTGAATTTCAGTTGATATCGTGGGTGCCCTAGATGATCACCTGATTTCTTGCCTTTCAGAACTTTTAACATCCAGGCCCCAGGATGCCGTCGGTATTGGTCCAAGTCTTCCGGGGAGAGGGCAGCTTGATATTCTGAGAAAAACTGAGCCGCATAGGTTGGACATTGTGAAATGACTTCGATGAATGAAAAGCCCGGATGCATAAGCGCTTCTTTAATGGTAGTAATCAGTTCATTCACATAGTATGTGGTCCAACGGGCTACATAACTGGCCCCAGCGCCAAGGACTAATTGGGTGAGATCAAAGGGAGCTTCAGGATGTTGTGGATAAGTTGATGTTTGGACATGAAGCGGAGTTGTTGGAGCCGATTGTCCTCCTGTCATCCCGTAGTTGAGATTATTAACTAAAATGACAGTCATTGGGATGTTACGGCGAGCAGCATGGATAAGGTGATTTCCTCCAATAGCAGCACCATCACCATCACCTGTAAATATGGCGATTTTGAGCTTCGGATTCATCACTTTAGTCCCAGTGGCAAACGCAATGGCACGGCCATGAGTGGTATGTAAGGTATCACCTTTGAAATGGGGACTGGGAATCCAGGCAGAACAACCAATACCCGAAACCCCTAGGAGGTCTCGATGCTGAAGTTGTTTGGTTATAATTAACTCGTCAACGGCACGGACAAATGCATTGAGTATTGTCCCATTACCACAGCCAGCACAAAACGCACTAGGCAGATTTCGAAGATAATTCTCACGATAATATGCCTGAGGTTTACCGAGTGATTGGTCGGTCTTTGTCATGCAGCATTCACCTCCCTTAGTTGATTGAGAATTTCATTTGACTGATGAACTTCTCCAGCTACCTTCGGGACACTGATGACCTTCGCATGACATGCAATACGGGCGATTTCGTGGACCATCATACCCATGTTCATCTCCACAACGAAAACTCGGTGAACACCTTTGAGTAATTCAAGAAGGTGGGCTTCTGGTAATGGCCAGAGTGTTTTCAGACGGATGAAGCCCACATCCTGTCCTTTTTTCCTTGCTCTTTGAACCGCGTGGTAAGCCGGTCGAGCAGCCGCTCCAAAACTAAGTACTACAGTCGATGCAGAGCTGAGATGTTTTATTTCTAAATCAAGCCCTTCTTTCTGGAGAGCAATTCCTGCTTGCCGATTCTTTTCAAACAGCCACTCAATTGTCGCACGATGGAAACGTGGGGTATAGTCACGAATACCGGTCGGACGGTGTGCGGAGCCTGTGACAAGCAAATTCATCCCATCGCCAAACTGGGGCATCTCATACCGGAGAAAGATTTCATCTGGATTGGAATGCTTCGGAGTAAGTCTTTCCCGGTTGACAATTGGGATTTCTTCGAGTTTTGGAATTCTGAGGGGTTCACGCATATAGCTGACTTCACCATCTGACATTACGAGTGCGGGCGAGCGAAAACGCTCAGCATAATTGAAAGCCTGGATGGTAAAATCGAACATTTCTTGGACTGACCAAGGAACGAAGGCGATTGGTGCAATATCTCCATGTGAACCATAACGAGCCTGCATGATATCTTGCTGCCCAGGCATCGTAGCTTGTCCTGTGCTAGGGCCTGACCGTTGGGCATCAACAACGACAATAGGCGTTTCAGTGAGATAGGCATAACCAAGGTTTTCTTGCATCAAGCTGAACCCGGGTCCGGAGGTGGCTGTCATTGCTTTTCCGCCAGCCCAAGAAGCTCCGATGATCGCTGCAATTGAAGCGATTTCGTCTTCCATTTGTAGATAATAACCTTTAACTTCGGGAAGTCGTTGGGCCATCCACTCAACGATGCTTGTCGCGGGTGTAATGGGATATCCTGCAAAAAACCGGCAGCCCGCACTAATTGCGCCCTCTGCACAGGCTGTGCCACCATCAACAAAGTACATACCGGCTTTCATTCTTCCTCAACCTCAATCATAATTGCCGCATCAGGACATCGTTTTTCACATAATCGACAAGCGACCCCCTCTTTACCATGGACGAGCATACATTTGATTTCTCCGTTCTGTACGAGACGAGGGCTATGACCACCCCAAGCGGTAGGAGTATCTTCTTCTAAGATTTTCGTTGGGCAGAAAAGAATGCAAATGCCACAGCCTTTGCAAAGGTTTTTGTCTACTGTCAGTTTGATTCGTCGTGGGATTCTAGACGCCTCCCAGAATCATGTGAGTATTTATCATCGTCGGTGAGTCTGTCTGATTACCTAAAGCTTTATGGATGGACAATTGCTCTATTTTTGGTTATAATTATGTTTCTTCTGGTTTACGAAGAAGTTGGTCAATTCCCCAACCACATATAAACCCACCAGTAATAGCCGAAATAATTGCACATGTAAAAAGAAAAGGTTGCCCGAGGAATACAGCAAAAAAAGCAATGAAGATTGCGTTGACAAACATTGCACCAAACAGTATGGTCTCAAAAATAATTCGAACACGGCTTGATTTCACAAACTCACTCCCAAAGCTAAGAAACCATTATGTATATTTTTGTTCAGTTCCTTATTATTGTAATTGTTGAATATTGAAAAAGAAGTTTTTTGACACAAAACAAACCCGACATATTTTGCAACACATTTATGGAAAGACGAGTCTAACTGTTGCGTTATGCCGCAACGAGTTAGTGGTCGATTTCCACGATGGCTGACGGCCATCTTCATGTTTGCCATTTCCTTGGTCCTTGTCATCTTGACATACTTTATTGATATTGTGGGTGCTCTTTACTATTTTATTAGCATCCTGATTGCCTTTCTGCTCTGGACTTACGTCGATAAACAGCCTGTTGAGGGATTTGGTTTTAATCGCATCTCGCGATGGTGGCTTCAACTCATCTTGGGAATTATCCTGGCGAGTACAGTTCTTGGCTTGATTCTCTGGCTTGAAGTGCTTATTGGTTGGGTTGTTTTAGGCCCTGTCTTCCTTACTGTGCCGTTATGGGCGATTGTAGGGCTTCTTGCATATTATGCGATATGGCAGGCGCTGGTTGCGGCAGCTGAAGAGTTTGTCAGCCGAGGGTACATTCAGCAAAATCTCGCAACCCAATTACCCATTCCGCTGGCAATTCTAGCTGCCTCAATTCTCTTTGCTGCATTACATATTCCAAGTATTGTGTTTCACTTGCTACCTGTACCTCTTGCAGTCATCATGTTCATGAATTTGATTCTTGGGGGAATCATGTTGGGCTTGGCGTTTGCCCGAACTGGACATTTATGGTTGCCTATCGGATTGCATTTTGGCTGGAATTACATGCTTTATCATATTGCTGGCTTTGGTGGAAATGGAATCTTTGATGTGCAAAATCTGGGTCCATCCCTGTTCACTGGTGACCTGATGGGTCCTGAAGCAGGATTGTTTGGTACCCTTGCCTTCTTGTTTTTAATTACTATTGTCTGGTTAGGAACTCAACCAACTAATGGGCAGCTTATGCGAACTTTTGAACGTAAGCCCTTGCTGATGTTTGCTTTTGGATTCCTCATGATGGCCATCCCTGTTGTATTGGGGATGGTCTTTGCGGGACTCTGGCTATTCCTCGTTATCTGGCTTCTTTACGCGATCTTTTTTCTGCAGATTTGGGAAAATCGAATGCTGTGTAGTCACTGCCCCCATTATGCTTCTGAAGGACGTATCTTACGGTGCCATGCGAATTATGGGCTCTATAAACTCTGGAAGTTTAATCCTGCGCCGATGAGCCGTTCTGAACAAGCTCAAATGGTAATCGGTGTTACCATTATGATTGGGTTTCCTTTTCCATTGTTGGTGTGGGCTCAGCAATGGTTCATGCTGAACATCGCCTTATTTGGAGCAATTATCCTCGGGGCTATCTTATTCGGTTGGCTGTGTCTCCGTTGTATCAACTTTTCGTGTCCCTTCAATCGTGTACCAAAAGCTGAGGTTGATGCGTTTCTGAAAGCACACCCAGAGATACGGAAAGCTTGGGAAGAAATGGGATATAACTTGGATTGATTCCCCGTTTTAACTATGGTGAAATGCCTTTGCAAGCGTAGCGACGCGTTCACCGACAAGTTGACTATTTCGAATGGCAATTTGGTCCTTAGGAGTCCCTCGCCAAGAAAAACCCTCAGTTTGGAGTGCAGTCATCCCCGCCCAAGCTTCTTTCACCGGATCACCGACCCCGCCAACGACAATCATTCCTTGTCCGAGTGCATAATTGATGAGGGTTCCAGCTGTTGTTTCCTGTCCGCCGTGCCTAAGTCCTGCTGCAACGATGATTCCAACGATTTTATCACGGAGTCGATGGTCAAGCATTTTTCGAGTTCGTGACCGATCAATGAGGTTTTTGAGAAGCCCTGGCACGGTTGCAAAATAACAGGGGCTGGCAAAAATGATGGCATGAGCTGCCTCCATTTTATCTAACACTTTTGGAACATCATCTTTCGCATCCTCTGGGCAGAGTTTTTGCCGGACGCAGTTGTCACAGCCAGTACAGGGAAGAATAGTGTAATCAGCGAGGCGGAGAAGCTCGGTTTCGACTATATCAACTGACTTTGCAGCGGCAAGCGCTTGCGCCAAGAGGAATTCCGAACTTGATTTGTCTTTTTTGGGGGATCCGCAGAGACCTAACACCTTGATTGCCATGGAAACACACATCTGCCGAGTCCTATGACGGGCTTCCCCAATAGGGTTCCGGTGTCAGTCCTAAGCTAGCTGCGGACAAGCCTTTTTCGTAGAAATTAGCGAGGAGGTTGGTGGCGAAGAGCGTTTTCGATACGTCGGAGGTCAGCTGGTGTATTGACATTGGTAAACGTGAGTAGTTTCTTGTCGAACCGTTCGAGAGCAGTTGTTGATAGATAAATAACCCGACCGATTCTTTTGATTAAACATTGCATGCGGTATTCCTTTGCTTCTAAGCATTGAGTTGCAATATCGCGAGCAATATCGGTTGCATATACAGAGTGAAGCGGTTCAACCCAACCGTTTGGCCAGCGTGGAACTGCAGCATGATGGTTCTCGACCATGTTCCATAAGATTTCAAAAAACATGTTATGAATTAGTGGTGAATCGCAGGGAAGGAGTTGAGTATAGGGAGATTTAGCATGCTGAAATGCAGTAAACGCTCCAACCAATGGACACCGCATTTCATTGTTTTCATCGGTAAGAATTTGATCTTTTGAGATGTATTTGGAAAATAGGTCTTGATCAGCCTTTGAATGGACAATAATTATGACTTCGCTGGCATGGGCTTCACAAGCATCTACTACATGGAGAAATAAGGGCTTGCCAGCGATTTGGATAAGAGCCTTAGATGGTTTGAAGCGATCACTTCGTCCCCCGGCTAAAATTGCGACAGTAACAGATTCCATCACTTGCGTCACTCTTTGAATCTATCATTCTCTACGCCGCAAAAGCTAGCATTTGGACTAAAAAGTTATTGATACAGTAAATCAAGAAGAAAAACGTGATTTGCTTTTCGCTAGCTTTGGAGGGTGGTCTCCCCTCCAACAACATCATAACATTCACCCATACCCCTATAAAGCGAAGAAAGAGCCCATCATCACCGTTAGATTTCTTTTTAATCGCAAAATTAATAATATTTTGAGAATAAAATTCTAAATAACCCATTAAATATCAAAAAGAGCCCAATAAGCCGTTTAAAATGGATTTCATACTGAATTGATTAGAAAATAGAACAATAAAATAGGACTTTGTAACATAAAACTCTCCTGAAAATCGCTTTGAGGAACAATCGACATATGCCGATACAGCTTTCGCATTGTTGAGGGTCGTAAATGCCTGTTATCTCCGATGAATCTCTTAATGCCCTATCAAACCGAATCCTTTCTCGTTTGGATCCGGAAGATCGAAGTTATGCATTGAGTTTGATACAGAATATTATAATCTTCATTAAACGAATTCAAGGCCAAAAGATAAGTGAAGAAGAGGAACATTATCCAAGACATCCTCTTTTTTCACATTCTGCCCAAAAAGGAGGACAAGACACCGCCAAAACTCTTCTCTACCGGTTACGTCTTGTTGACCAATATCATCTAGACAGAATACAATGCATAATCGATGTAGTTATCAGAAATATCCCATTTGGAGGTAAGAAACCCCTTTCATCACGCAAAGCCCAGATACTTTGGCAACTATATCAAAACCCCATGGCCCCCAAATATAAATTAGCTAAGCAAATTGGCACAACACCGCGGACCCTTTCAAAAGATATTGCCGAATTAGAAAGAGACTATGCATTTCGAATTTTTACTTCAGTTGATTCCCATAAATTCCATCTAATTCAGAAAGTCATCGTGTTTGAAACAAAATCAATAGCACACACAAGGAAGTTAGCGGATTACGCTACCAATCACCGAGGTTTTCTTCGATCATTTCGACTTGACCAGGATATGCGTCGAGGTACACTGATTTATCGATACCCAAATCAAAAGGAAGGCCACCAATTGTTCGAAGCGCGAGTTGACGCGCTTTTAGATGAACTGCTTATTGATGTTAATATCACTCAGGTGTTTGGATTACATCAATTCATTTCTTTTGAAATGTATAATCCTGTAACTTACGATTTTTCAATTGAGCCAGAAATTGTTTCACAAGTTCCCTTC
>JABXGX010000180.1 GCA_016550405.1 archaeon
CATGGGCTATTCCCGGGCCCGAAGCGCCGCGATTGAAGCTGTATTACTTGCAACAAAAATTCGGGCTTTTCAAAGAGACTCAACACTAGTTCGCAGCACGAATCAACAAATCGATCAACTTTCTGATCTGGTTGAACGAATTGCTCCTAATTCACCTTCCGCTGAAGTGATTCGTAGCGTAAAATCGCTCTTACCATTATGGGGTGAATGAATGCTATGATGAAATCTAATAATACAAATATAACTATCCGGGCTAGTGCACGACTTCATCTTGGCTTTATTGATTTGCATGGTGGTTTGGGACGGAAGTATGGTTCGTTGGGCGTTTCACTTCAGCATCCGATTTGTGTTGTTGAAGTGAATTCTGAGAAAACAGGGTTACAGGTTTCTGGGGAACATAAAGCTCTAGTTAAAGAGATTGCAAATCGTACCATCGAGCATTTTGGAATATCAACGGGATTACATGTTACCATCCGGGAATCCATTCCCCGTCATGTTGGCTTAGGATCTGGAACTCAATTGGGACTTGCGGTGGCGACAGGAATAACAATGGTGGCAGGAATTGACACTAATGTTCGAGAATTAGCCACCATTCTTGAAAGGGGCATTGTTTCTGGAGTGGGAACTGCAACCTTTGCCTTGGGGGGATTTGTGGTTGATGGAGGGAAACCGACAAAGCAACCCACACAGGGAGTTGGACTAGTGCCTCCTGTCATAATTCGTCATGAGATTCCTCCCGACTGGTACTTTGTAGTCGTCATACCAAAGGTAGCCCACGGGCTGAGTGGCATAGCTGAGAAGCGAGCGTTCCAAGATCTTCCCTCTGCAAAACCTGAATCTGCCATGAAGACGAGTCGATTGCTGATAATGAAACTTATCCCCGCGATCATCGAGGATAATCTCGACCAATTTGGCGACACCCTTACGCAGATTCAGATTATAGTCGGTGAAGCCTTTGCTTCAACACAAGGGGGACGATTTGCTTATCCAGAGGTTTCCGATTGTGTGGATGCCATGCTTGGTGCTGGTGCAAAAGGCGCAGGCCAAAGTTCCTGGGGACCAACATGCTATGGACTCGTTCGTGGAACGAAAGCGGCGTCAGAAGTGAAACATGCTGTTTCTGAAATATTAGATGCAAGCACCGGAGGAATGGTTTTCATATCCACTGTAAACAATCAAGGTGCGAAAATCACATCTAATTAAGCTTCCTTGTACATGTTCTGGATTTGTTTAGCTTGAGGTAAGCTAATCCAATCCAGAACTGTGCCACTACATTCTTTCAATTGCATCGTGTCAACAAGGGTGGCTGAAGGTCCACCGGCAAGACCATCTGCAAAGAGGGCGGCACCTTGAGCAGCTTCTTTGGATTTGTCACCTAACCGCTGTACTTGCTTTACAGGAAATCCGAACTGTCTCATTCGAGTTGCTAAATCATTGACAAGAAAGGGGACACGGGTTAAACGACCGGAGAGAAGAATTTCCCGAGGTTCAGGTACTGATATCATGAGGGCTGCAACCGATTTGGTGAGCCCTTCTGCAACAGCATTCCACGCTTCCTGTGCCTTTTGATCGTCTCGCTTGAGCAACTCTGCAAATGCTTCTGGGCTGAGTGTTGGATCCTCAAGGGATGACATCACACCACCTTGGAAGAGGGTGCCCTTTGAAAATCCTCGGAGGAGGTATGCAAGTTCCCCATCCATTCCTCCAAGAGTCAGAAATCCTGGTCCCCCAATAGTTCCCCCTATTCCATCAACAACAAGGCCTTTATCAACTGCAACAGCCGCCGGGTAGCCATACCCGAGTTCGACTAATACAAAGGCGGTTTCCTTAACTGCAATATTCAATCGGTGGGCTTGATCATATACTCCAAGAATAGCACAACAGAGCTTATCCGCTGTACCAAGATCGATGCGGTTATGTTTCCGCCAGATAGGAACCGAATGGAGGTGGATCACCCCTGGAATGAAGACCATATTGATGTCGGTTTTTTGGACCAATCGCACCATATCTTTGATCGCTTCGAGAACGGGAATTTTATCGTCATCATGGCGGACAAGGACTAGTTGAAAAAATTCCTTCCCAGTGACTTCTGAGGCGGGAAGAAGTGGTAGTCCGTAGCCTGAGGGTCCCGCCACCAAGTCGATGTTTCCAGCCTTGGTAATCACATCGAGGATACTTTGCGGGTTTTCCGCAACCTCTACACTTGTGATAGAAGTTTGAAGGAAAATCTTCCCATCATCGAGTCCACAAAAATCAAAGGAGCGCGTTCCAGGATCGATACCAATTACACGAACCACAGTGAGAACCTCGGTTCGCCTTTATCTGTTCGACTAAATAAGGGATACTGTCAATCGATGTTGTGCTGGGGAATGGGTATAAGGTGTTGGTAAATGGTATTAGCGATATCCCAAGCTCCAGCAAGGGCTTTCTCCCGTGATTCGGCAATGTGATTTACTGTGCACATTGGATCGCCACGTTCTGCAACACTTCCTGGAATCGGGATATCCACGACACCAGGGAAATTACTAAGATTCGGGATTTTACAAGTGCTTTTTGCGTATACAATAAGCCGTGTACAGTACCCATGAAGTACTGGTCTTTTTGCGGGGAGATTCCCTTTACAAGCTTCGATATGATATGTGACGACATTCACGTTACTCACCAGTTCCAAGGCTTCAATGGTCGCTTGAAAACGGGGATTGATTTCCATGAAGTGTACTGTTCCCTGATGATCTATTACAAAATCGATGCCATTACTTCCAAGCAATTCTAGGTGAGTCCCCATTAATTCAGAGATTCTTACTAGCTTCTTAATCTGTATTTTCGGCGCTTTCAACGGGACTATATTCCCACAATACGCTTTGGTTCGGCCTTTACCAAGTTCGGCAAGTCCAATTAACTGCTCATTAATAGAAACGGCAATCGCAGCATCTCCTGAGCAGAGAAGTGAAACACTTGCATCAGTGCCTTGGATGAGTTCTTGAATTAAGACTGGGTTATCCGCAGTGAAGAGATGATAAGCTGAATAACGATCCAAATCTTGCTCTGTCCTTAGGATACGGGATTGAAATCCTCCACTACCAAACTTAGGTTTCACGATAATAGGTAAGTCTAGTTGATTGGTAGCCCAGCGGAACTGGTTGGCTTCACAAGCTTCATAACCTTGAGGAATAGTTGCTCCTGATATATTTGCGATTTTTTGAGTAAGCTTTCGGTCTCTTGCACGACATAATTTGTCAGGTGGATTTCCAACTAGCCTGCCAAGCTTGCTTAAGTTCTCCCAGGCCTTGGGCTGATCATCAAATCCTCCTCCCGCTAAAATAAAGTCGACCGGACCATGCTTTTCAAGGAGGTGTTGTGTGCCAATCACTAATGAATCAGCAGTTGGACCTTTAGGACGATCAGGACGTTCATTAGGTTGTTGATGTAAAATTGCAGTATGCTTATCTGCCCACTCAGATAAGTCTAAATCACCCCAGAAATCAACGGCGAGTACTCGATATCCCGCTTTTTTAGCTGATCGAGCCATGGGGCGAACATTGAACCCAACAACAAGCACGGTTTCCATTCTGAAATCAACACAAAACTTCTCAACCTTCAGGCTAGTCTTACTCGCTTCTAAAGCTTTTCTAGAATCTAAAAATGCACCAAACGAAAACCCTATGCAAATGCTTGAGAACTTCGCATCACATTAAAGGATGGATTCTTGAACCAAAAATGTTTAAGAGAGTTCATTGAGGGGAAAAAGTTGGGTACATGCATTAGGGATATCGAGGAATTTCGCATGTCACAACTAGCGGAGACTACAGACACAGCAACCATTCGGACTTTCTGTCATGGTTGTCAACAAGATATCAAGGTGACATTACCAAAGGCTATTGTGGAGAATGCCAGTTCTTACCCTGTAAGTCATGCATATCTTCATGGAGATCCAGCGCATGTTCTTATTGTGTACATAGATCGGCAATACCTGATTCGTGGGACTGAACTCAGTGACACGGTGACTGTCGAGCGCCCACAAAAGAGTTTACCTCTTAATGCAATGGTGCTCCTTCGAGTGCCACGACGGTACCGCGAAACGGCCATGGCAATGCTAAAACTACGGCAAGCTAATGCTGCGGATATTGCATCAATAACTGGGAAATCCCAAAATGCCGAATCCAAATATCTAGGGGCTCTATTTCGTCTAGGCTATTTAGAGCGTTCTCGACTCGGTCGGTTCTATCAGTATAGCCTTACCCATTCCACACGTTGATTAAGGAGGAAAGGATCTTGGCACAGCCACATGGAATTCACGAGGCAAATAGGCCAAGTCTGAATAAGGCTATCACAATTCACAGCTTTAAGGGTGGGACTGGGAAGTCCAACCTCTCAGCTAATACAGCTCTAACACTAGCTCAGCGGGGATGGAATGTTGTTCTTCTTGATTTTGATTTTCGTGCTCCCAGCTTGAATGCATTATTGCAATGTAACGGTGTTGAGTACTACATCAATGATTGGCTAGAGCAGCACTGTGAATTACCTGATGTGTTAATCGATTTAAGCGAGCAGTTTCACACCAAAGGACGCTTCCAAGTCGGGTTTACCAATCCATGCGGTGAGGCAATTAATGAAATGACTATCCATAGCCTTGATGAAGAATGGCAAGCCCGCGTGCTCCAATTAGTCCTTGATGGTAAAGATCTCCTCTTTGAACGATTTGGGATTAATTTTCAGATTTTTGATACAAGTCCAGGATTTGCGCTTAGCTCAATCAATGCGATTCTTGCAGCTGATGAGCTCATTTTAGTGATTAAAATGGATCAATTGGATATAGTTGGAACCCAGCATCTTATCAAAGGTGTATACAATCAAACGCTGGGAAAACGCCCTGAACTGATTATCAATAAGGTTCCATGCAGTATGTTACAATCCTCTGAGGATTATTTGAAGTTGAAGAATTCATTAAGCCGTAAGCTTGGCATTGAAGTTGTGAGTATTATTCCCTGTTTCTGTGAGGTCATGGAGAACATGAGTCAAAGTCTCTTTGTGGAAAAAGAGCCGGATCATCAATTCTCGCAATCAATCAAGCAGCTTGCAGCACATTTTGAAACGGGAAATTCATGGTGAGAGGTGTTGTCTTTAAGTGATGTTAGCGTTGAACTCCGACGCATCACCATCTTAGAAAGAAACGCCGAATACTATGATGCCGCAGAACACTGTTTTATCCTATATCAAAGAACTCGGAGCTCCGACGTAGCTAAACGCGGTTTTAATAATCTCTGGCTTAGTGCCTGGACTGCAAATAGCAAACTCGAAATGGAGGCCCGGTTGTCAGATTTTCTCTCTCGCTTCCAAGAACTGAAGGAAAAAATTAGTCTAATGCCCGAACAAGAGACGCATTTAACGGCATTAAGTCTGGCAGCTCAGGGATGGCTTGCCGAACCACCGAATCCCTCTCTATTTCATCAAGCGGTTCAAAAGTTTCTTGAAATCAATCAGCTACAACAAGCCCTAGAGCTCATCATGAGCCTCATTGCGTATGTGAAACCCGAAGATCAGATTTATTGGATTAATCATGCTCAAGATATCGCCAAAGAACTACATCCTGCCAATCGCGATACCTATTTTCTCTTGCTAGCAGAACCTCTCCTTCATTACGCGGAGACCGATGAAAGACAAACTGTTCTCAATAACATATTGAGAGCAACCACCGCCTTAAGTGAAATAAAAAACCGTAAACCCTTGGGGAATATCGCCGTTATACATGGTGTAGATCTTCTTGAGCCGTACCAAATTGAGCCTAAAACATTGCGTCAAATCCGGCAGGATAATGTCCATGAACTCGTAAGATCTCTTGCCACTATACCGCACAATCGACTAAGGGGAATGATGCTTAACTTATTAGGAAATTCCTATTCAAAACTAGCTGAGTTCGAACAAGATCCTGAGCTTCGTCGGGACCTTTATGCGAAAGCTAAGGATTATTTTCTTCAATCAGTGTCAGCCCTTGAACGAACTCCTGCATATGGCGAATTACTTCGTGCGTACATATTTGCAGGCACAGGATTTCTTTCTATTGCGGAGTTAGAGCAGGATTTTGATCGACGAAACGAACTCTATCGGCTAGGCAAAGAGCACCTTCGAAAAGCTCACGAACTTGGTGAAATGACACAATTCTATGACCTCCGTGCACAAGCGGCGATACACTTAGGCACTGCTTTAGAACGACTTTCCTGGTTCGAATTAAATCCTGAAACTCGAAAAGAACGGTTATCAGAAATCTACGAAATTCAACTTGAGGGTCAGAGACTTGCTCAAAAAACGAGGGGGAATCGATGGGCTGGATACGCAACCATTAAAGCAAGTGAAATATGTGGATTTTTCTCTGATTTAGAAACACGAATCGATAAGAAGCGCCAATGGGCAACCACACAACATGAATTGAGTCAAACTGGCCTTAAACTCCTTAACCAAACCCAAGATGTTCGAGGACAAATCATGGCACTAAGCATTGTTGCCTTTGCATGTTCTAAACTAGCTGAGCTTACGCCTAATCTACAGGACAAAGTCTTACTCTTAGAGAAAATGCGTCGTCACACCCAACAGGCTATACCGCTTATAGCTTTGGTTCCTGATCCTATAATTTCCGCTTCTGCATATCAGCAAGCGGGTGATGTTGCTAAGTGCCTCGGCATCCTCAAAGGCGATTCTGATTTGCTCCAGAAAGCTGCCTTCTATTTCGAGAAAGCCTCTGTCGACTGGTCAAAAACTGGGGAGCGTCATAAAGAGGCCCAAGCCATCACACAACACGCTAATGCCTTACTGTTTCGAAGTAGTTTTGATTTCACTCCTGATGAAGCAGACCGCGTCGCCTTACTAGATGAAAGTCAAAGATTGTACACAGTTGCAGCTGACCTTTATTCCCAGATTTTCTTCTTTCACGATGTAGGAGAAAGCTATTGGCGGATTGGACAAATTCACATCCTCCGGAGAGACTTTACCAGCGCTCAAGAATCCTTTGATAAAGTTCAGAAAGCGTTCGTGAAGGCTGCTGAATTGATTCCTAATTTTGCAGATGTTTATTCTGTTTTCAGCACTTTCGGAATAACAATGGTTGGGCTTGTTGATGGATTAAAGATTATCAATCAGGGTAATTACCCACATGCTGCATTATTATTTAATGAACTTGTAACGGAACTCACCTCTGAAACCGAACGTAGTCTCCGAGACCTTCGACAGCTCTTAGCCGCTTTGGGTCAGATTTGTCAATATGCTGCAACTCGGGAGTCTACTCAAAGAAAATTAGCACAAACTGAGTTGAATCGTTTGCTGAAACAGCTCACTCCTGATGCCTATGAACAACAACTCCCTTACAGTCTCCACAAAACCATTCACAGATTACAGATTCTCTTAGTGGCTCCACAGCTTTTCTTTCCACCCCTTCTATTAGATTTACCACTGAAGGAGAAAATGCTCGCTATGATCCAGACTCGGCATATGGTTGGAACAGCCTTGAGTATGTATCAGGCAACCAAGCGTCAACGCGAGATTGCTCTTGACGAACCTCCCGAAAACACTATCCGCCGCTATGTTGCCCAAATGAGTAGTGTTCTTTCTAACCGCTAGAATAGTAGGCCTGTTACTTTTTCCCCTCCTTGAGGGCGAAAGCTTTTATCATTCCAAACCTTGACCCGTAAAAGAGGAATAACGGTGTCGCTCAAAGTTAAGAATCTCATTAGCATTGCAGACCTGAGCACTAGGGAAATCATTGCGATACTTGACCGCGCAGACAAAATGGAATCCATCGTTCGGGGAGGCAAGGCGTCCTCCCTTCTTGCAGGGAAGATACTTGCGACTCTGTTTTATGAGCCTTCAACCAGAACCCGATTGAGTTTTGAGTCAGCAATGACACGACTTGGTGGTTCTACAATTTCAGTGGCTGATATACGTGCCTCCTCTGTAGCAAAAGGTGAATCGCTTTCTGATACAATTCGAACGGTAGAAAATTATGCTGATGTCATAGTACTTAGACACTCACAAGAAGGCGCTGCTCAATGGGCAGCAGAAGTTGCACAAATTCCAATCATTAATGCAGGTGATGGAGCAGGACGACATCCAACTCAAACTCTTCTTGATTTATCAACTATCCGACGCAGTCAGGGTCGCTTGGAAAAGCTCAAAATCGCAATGTTGGGGGACCTCCGTTTTGGTCGAACAGTCCACTCTCTTTCTTATGCCATTACTCGGTTCACAAATCGTCTTTATTGTGTTTCACCCTCGGGGCTCGAACTCCCCGACGAAATTGTAATGGATCTGACTGAACAGGGAAAGGAAGTCATCCAGACGCAGGATTTGAAAGGTATACTCCCCGAACTTGATGTATTATATGTGACTCGGATTCAAAAGGAACGATTTCCAACAGAAGCAGACTATGAAAAGGTGAAAGGAGTCTTTCAAATAGATAAAGGCATTCTTGAGGGTGTTAAACCAAACTTGGATATCCTTCATCCTTTACCTCGAGTGGATGAGATTGCTCCTGAAGTTGATGATACTCCTTATGCCCGATACTTTACCCAGATGTTTCATGGGGTGCTTGTACGAATGGCTATTCTAGCCATGTTAATGGAAGTGTAACATAATGACACCACCTAAAACCAAGGCACAAAAATCCAAAGCCTTAGAAAAGGTTGATGAGCTCCGAATCCAAAAGATCCAGGCTGGAACCGTGATTGATCATATTACTGCTGGGTACGCCCTCGCCGTTTTGCAAATTCTTGGCATAACGGGACAAGAAGGCGATGTGTTAAGCATTGCGATGAATGTTCAAAGCAAGCGAATGAAGAAAAAAGACATCATTAAGGTGGAAGGTCGCGAACTAACTGCTGATGAGATAAACCGCATCGCTCTCATTGCGCCACAGGCAACCATCAATATTATTCGAAAGTATAAGATATTCAGTAAGATGCGAATCGAAGTGCCTGATGAAATCGTTGGCATTGTACGTTGTGTGAACCCCAGTTGTATTACGAATAATGAACGTGGAATCAAACGTAAATTCACCGTGGTAGACCGTTCGCCGGTTACACTCCGTTGCTGCTATTGTAAACGAATAATGAGCCAGGATTATATCATCGAACAATTACAAATTTCAAGTTAGCGCTGCATACACGAGATTTGGAGGGTAAATCATTGGTAAAACTCTTTGGACAAGCCTTCATAAGGGCATTAGAAAATCGTGTGAAAACCCATAGAACACGTGTAATACACGCTCTTGACATTGCGAATACTCTCCCCGCCAATGCACCTGATTCTGCTCGTAAAGAACTGATTGAACGAGCTTGTCATATTGCTGCTGCCGTTGACCCCTATGTTGTTGCCATCAAACTAAACTACCCTCTGATTCTAGCAGTAGGATTGGAAATCGTTCATCATCTTAAAGCGATTCTCCCTGAGCTCCCTCTCATTGCTGATTTTAAAGTCGCTGATATTGACAATACCAATGCTTGGATTGCTCGACATGCCTTTGCAGCGGGATTTGACGCCATCATCGTTCAAGGGTTCATTGGTGAAGACGCCATTCAAGCCGTTTTAGATGAGGCTAAAAATGCTGGAGATAAAGGTGTCATCCTTGTTGTGGATATGAGCCACCCAGGCGCTGCTACGTTTATTCATCCTCAAACTCCCCGCCTGGTAAACCTCGCCAAGCAATTAAAAGCCACAGGAGTAATCGCTCCAGGCACACGACCTGCGCATGTACATGAAATCCGAATTCTTTTAGGACCCGAGACCCTGATATTAGCTCCAGGCGTCGGGGCTCAGGGAGGAAAACCTGGATCCGCCGTATCCGCCGGAGCAAACTATGAAATTATTGGTCGCACCATTTACACCGCAGAAGACCCAGCTATCAAAGCAAAGCAGTTAGCCCAACAAACATTTTCGGCACTCCTTTCCATAGATGAATCTGAAGAAGATGTGTTTATTAAAACAGTCGCTCTTATGCTCGCAGATGTTGGAGCCATCCAATTTGGTGAATTCACACTAGCCTCTGGAAAATCTAGCCCTTATTATATCGACTTGCGTATTGTTCCATCCTTTCCGGATGAATTCAACAAACTCACTAATTTATTCATACAATGGCTTGCCAAGCATCCTGAAGTAAAATTCAAACGCATTGCTGGGGTTCCTACAGCCGGAATATCATTTGCTACTGCGATTTGCAGTCGTCTTAATCTCTCTTTGCTCTATATTCGAAATAAACCAAAAGCCCATGGGCGTCAGAAAAGAGTCGAAGGACTTCTTGAAAAAGACGACCAAGTGCTATTGATTGACGATTTGATAACCGATGGGGGTAGCAAAATCGAGGCCGTTAAGGCCTTGCGGGAATCAGGGGCAAAAGTGAACGATGTCCTGGTGGTATTAGACCGCGAACAAGGTGGCTCCGAGCAACTAGAAAAGGAAAATCTTTCATTGCATGCTTTAGCACCTATTTCTAAGATTATCAAAGCCTTAGCAGCAGAAAAGCGGCTATCGGAATCAGATTGCACCCGAATTCTTGCTTACATTTCTAAAGCAGATTAATCTCACTTTGTGTTCTGGACCTTTGCCTGTTGGGTTACTCTCTGCCCCAATAGTGCAATCACCACGACTCCAAAATAGCCAAGAAGAAAAGCGAGCGGGTAATGTACGAGTTCGAAAGGGGCTATTCCAACTGCAGGTGCCCAAAGCTCGATAAAAATCCGGAAGAGATTTCCTAAAACGATTATCAAAATTGCCGCTAACCCCACAATTACTCGGTCAGGCTTCGGTTGCATCTTTTTATCAGAAAGTAGAAGCAACATTAAGCAGGGAATCAGAGCAATAAGGCCAGCACAGGCATTATCAATTTCTCCACCGACGATTCGCATCGTTCCCGCCTCGTGGATGAAGATAAGTATTTGAGCGCCACCAAAATGGGGATTGAAATATTGGATTGCATTGATACCTGCAAATCCAAGAATGGTTGCGCTGGTGTGGCTATACAGCCATTGGAGTGGCCAAAAATCAACAAGGATCACAAGCAAGGCCGAAATGGCAATGATTAAGACTAATTTGATGTCGTTGTTGGGTTGAAAAGCAAGTGAGGATTGGAGTAGGATTGCGATTCCAAGAACGATAAAAAATAAGGCTAGTGGACCGAGAGGACTCAAGGGTATTGAATACATAACACCCCCCGCAATAATGAGGATAGTACCAACTACGAAAAGAAACCAGGGTGAGTAATCCCCAAGAAAATTTGATTGCTTCACGATGCTTCCCAGACCATTTCATTAACGCTAGTGGGCACAACTTTCTTTGGAAGGATCCAAGGGGAGATGCTTGCCTGTACTATCTCGTTTCCATTTACCAAAATCAGTATTTTTGAGAGTCTTTGCGTCAAAGACTGGACCTTCATGGCAGACACGCGTTCCCTCTGTATCAATGATACAATGTCCGCATAATCCCACCCCGCATTTCATGTACCTTTCTAGACTTACCTGTAAAGGAATAGGGTATTTCGAGAGCAAGTCTGTCAGACTGATTAGCATACTTTCAGGTCCACAGGCTAAGCATGTTGCATAGCGTGAATCCACATCAAGATGGAAAGCTGCTGCATCAACAGATGTGCCTTGAATACCATCAGTTCCGTCATCAGTTGCAACAATGACTTTTTGCGCGTGCTGGTCAAATCGTTCTCGAAAGAGCAGTTCAGCTCTTGTGGTTGCGCCCAATGCTACATGGACCTCATGCCCTTTCTTTACAGCGGCTTCTGTAGCAAAAGCGAGAGGAGGGGAACCACACCCGCCAGCTACCATAAGGATTGGGCCTTTGTCAATAGACCGTGGAAATGTAAATCCATGACCGAGGGGACCGCGTAAACCTAAGAGGTCACCTTCTTTCATTAAGTGTAAGGCTTCAGTTGCTTCTCCGACTTTCGCTGCTGCGAACTCTACTAATCCTGATGGGTTAGATGTTGAGGAGATGCTCATTGGAATTTCGTCGACTCCTGGAATCCAGACCATCACGAATTGTCCCGGTGAAGCAGAGCGAGCGATTTCCGGAGCAATTAATGTAAAGGATTTGGTTCGAGGCGTGACGTCTTTGATTTCCTGAATTGGACCAACAATCGGTCGAAGCCTGTAGGTAAGTGTCGACGTGTGTTTTCGAGTTTTTCTTTCTGGCATTAATTAGCATCTCCCTCAAAGATGGTCTGTCCGCTGAGGACTGTCCGACAGACTTTACCTCTTACGTTCCAGCCCTCAAAGGGAGTAAGAGTGGCTTTTCCATGCAGGGCATCACCTCGAATTTTGTATTTGGTTTTGTGATCAAAGATGACAAAATCTGCATCAGCTCCTACTTCGAATTGCCCCTTTTCAATCCATTCGGAATTACGAATCCCAAAGTACAAAGCCGGATTGAGGGCCATCATACGAAGCAAGTGAGGAAGAGTCATCTCGGCATCATGCACTAATCGAGTAAACATCAAAGGAAGCATTGTTTCAACACCGATAATTCCTCCTGGGGCAGAGGCGAAATCTGCATCAGGTCCTGCTTTTTCAGCTGCTGTATGTGGGGCATGATCAGAGGCGATGATTTTAATCTGGTCCGCAAAACAAGCATTCATAAGGGCTTCTCTATCAGTTGTTGACCGGAGTGGTGGATAGCATTTTGCCACTGGACCAATATCAGCCAGGTCCTTTACGGTTAGCAGTAGGTGATGAGGTGAAACCTCTGTGGTGACAGGCACACCCTTATGTGTTGCTGAAAGAATGGCTCGGAAGCCCGCTGCTGTTGTTAAATGGCAGATATGGAAACCGCACATAGGTGGATCTGCGAGCAATTTCTCAATCGCAACTATTTCTGCTTCAGGTGGACGACTCGCTAGGAAAGCAAATGAAGAGCCATCAGTTGGTTCACTAAGTAAAGATGGATCCTCAGCATGTACAGTCAGTAAATGACCAAGAGGCGCAAGAAGTGGAATTGCAGATGCTTCCTGGTGGGGCATATAAATCTTAAAAGAAACAATACCTGCTTCAATCAGTTGCTGAGCCATGGTAATAGCAATCACATCATTCTCATCCTGACTTGGTTGATCGGATTCTTTTGAATGAAATGGTCCACCATGGAAAGCAAAATCAACTAGACACTTTTCTTCTGCTCGCTTGATTTTTTCTTGAAGCCTCTCAGGTGTTGTAGTGGGTGGATTCGTGTTAGGCATATCCACAATCGTTGTGACTCCACCTGCGGCCGCAGCTAAGGAGCCAGAGGCAAAATCTTCCTTTTCAGGGTATCCGGGATCCCGAAAATGCACATGAACGTCAACTAGTCCAGGAAGCACTAAATAGCCTGAGGCATCAATGATTTCATTTGTCTGTTCACGTGCTGATAAACCGGGTTTAAGAATAGCAACAATTTTTCCATCGTCAATTAACAGATCGGCTTCTTCTACACGATCTGGCAATACAAGGCGTCCATTGACAACTTTTAGGTCATGAACAACCATAGTTATGGGGTCACTCCTGATGCTTGCATTTGCCCACTTAGCTCTGAAATATGGTTGATTTCGTGGCGAGTAAGGTATTCACTCAGTTCTTGGAGTATCGTTGTAAAGATTAATGATTCTCGTGTTAAAACTGCAGTTCCGATTTCGACCGCGGCAGCTCCTGCAAGGAAAAATTCGATCACGTCATTGCCAGTGAGAATCCCTCCAACACCAATGATAGGGATTTTCAGACCTGCTCGATGAAGCTCCCATACGGCTCGAACGGCAATTGGTTTAATCGCTGGTCCAGACAACCCTCCAATACCTGCTCCCAGTAATGGTCTACGAGTTTCAGTATCAAGAGCTAAGGCGGGTAGAGTATTCATGACTACAAGCCCTGATACACCTGCCCTCTCAGCAGATTTAGCCACTTCCACTAAACGTGGATAATCTGTGGAACCAGGTAGCTTCACCCAGATTGGGACTTTATCGTTGATATTGTTTCTAGATTTTTCAACAACTTCTGCAACTCGGTCTGGGTTCATCCCCAACAAGTATAGCGAACCAAGATGAGGGCAGGACACGTTCAATTCGACTGCGATTACACCCGCTTTGACTAACTTAGCCGTTACCTGGGCAAACTCGGATGGGTCATTCCCTAATGCGCTCCCGATAATTGGAACTCCTGTATCAATAGCGAGCTTGATTTCAGGAAGATAATCATCGATCCCTGGGTTGGGGATTCCCATAGCGTTCATTAGACTATTTCCATGGATTCCAACAATTCGTGGTCCTGGATGTCCTACTCGCGGTTTCATACCAACTGTTTTTGAAACCACCGCTCCAGCCCCATCTTTCCACGCCCGAATTAGGCCACCAGCAGCAACACCTAACACTCCGGAGGCTAATATTAGGGGATTCTCAAGTTCGACTTCCCCAATCTTTACCTTGAATCGTGGATCGGGTTGTACTTCGCTGTTTGATGTCACAGCCTTCAATTCTCCGATTCCTTCACACAATTGGTAGTGCCTTGTAGATTCTTCGCTTATCTACATTGTCCTGTCTAATATCGAAATTGAAGACCCAGAAAATGTAGTGGTTTTCGTGTGATTTTTTCTTCTGCAACCGTGGTTCGCAATTCCATGGTATTCAAAATATCGTAGCCACGGCGAACAAAGAACCGAACCGCATTGATATTTCGTGGAACAACAGAAAGGTAAAGATTTGTTTCCCCCGCTTCCCTGATATAATCTTCAGCAGCTCGAAGTAAAGCTGTACCCACCCCACGAATTTGCCAATTCTCTGTGACTCCTAATTCCCGAAGAAAGTAAGCTCCTTCATGCAGCTCTACTCGACAAAAGCCAACCACTGTTTTTCCTTCTGTTGTTTCGGCCACGAGAATATGAGAAGATTCTTGGAGCATATCTTGAGGAATTATTGTCGCGGCTTCTTCAGGTGGGAGAGGCCCTCGCCCATTAAGTTGGAGATGGTAAGTAAAAAATTCAGCAACAAGATTCGTTAAAGACACGAAATCTTTCACATCATATGCCCGAATTATAACAGAATTTTCAGCGCTCATCAAAGACCCTCATATATACTCTCAATAACGGTATGACAAAGATAAGGCTTGTGAAAAAAAAGAAAGTTGAGGG
>JABXGX010000181.1 GCA_016550405.1 archaeon
AAGCTAAAGAAAAAGATGAAGTCATCCCCAAAGCCCCAAAACGTGACTTAGGTTTGGAAACCATTGCTAAAGTTCTGAAACGCGAAATACCCTTACATGCTCACGCTCATCGAGCTGATGATATAGCAACAATCATTCGAATAGCCGAGGAGTTTAACCTCCGGTTAGTCCTCATCCACTGCACTGAAGGTCACAAGATAACTAAATTTCTGGCGAAAAGACAGTACCCAGCTGTCATCGGACCAACTATCCTTTGGACCGGTAAACCAGAGGTGAAAGAGAAGGGATTCAAAACTGCAATGATCCTGAATGAGGCTGGTGTCAAGGTTGCCTTACAAACGGATTCGTTGACACCAATGCTCTATTTCCCTCTCCTACCCATGTACTGTATTCGAGAGGGAATGAGTCGAGAAGATGCTTTAAAATGTGTAACCATTAATCCCGCCGAGATACTTGGTTTGAAAGATCAGATTGGCTCCTTTGAACCTGGCAAAGATGCTGACATCATTGTATGGTCAGGGCACCCCTTCGAGTTCTACAGTGAGGTAACAGAAGCTTACATCAATGGCAGGAAAATTCCAATTGAGTAATGAAATTAGTCGAAGCACCAACTCTTAATATATTCTAACATTGTTTAAGCTTCCTTTTGATAAGGTGATTTCACTGGTGCCTCCTAAGGATTTTAGTGATGAAATCGCACAAATTGTTGGTCAAGAAAATGTATCAAGGATAGCAAATTCACTTGACATTTTTTCAACTAACCAGAATGTTTTCTTTGGAAAACGCCCTCAATTAATTGTAAAACCCAGGTCTAGCAAAGAAATTCAACAACTTGTGCAACTTGCAAACAAACACAGCCTTGCACTTGTTCCTTCGAGTTCTCAGGGACCCAAACTTCGGTCGGATTCAGTTCCAAATGCCGAAAACACCATCATTGTTGATTTAAGCCAAATGAACCAGATATTCCGTGTTGATGAGAAGAATAAAGTCGTTATGATTCAATCAGGAGTAACATTTCAACAATTACTAGAAAAGACTAAAGCGAAAGGCCTCAGACCATTAATGCCTCTGTTACCACCTGGTTCAAAATCTGTTGTTGTGAGTGCACTGGATCGAGAACCAATAACTATACCACGATTTCATTGGGATACATCAGATCCCCTCTTGTGCACTGAAACAATATTCGGTTCTGGAGATATTTTTCGAACTGGTGCAGCAGCAGGACCAGGTTCACTCGAGGACCAATGGGCATCTGGTCAAGCTCAAAAGAATCCGTTAGGACCATCTCAATTTGATCCTTTTCGAATTCTTCAAGGATCCCAAGGAACTCTCGGAATAGTATCCTGGGCGACCATTAAATGTGAAAAAAGACCCATGGTACAGAAGGCGTTTTTCGCAGAATCAGATTCACTGAATGAGTTGTACGGTTTCACATATAATGCACTTAAAAGGCGTTTAGGTGACCATTTATTCATTCTCAACCGAGTGAATTTTGCTTCTCTTCTTCGAATTACGCCAGACGAAATCCAAACGCTCCTTGAATCACTACCTGAATGGATCTTAGTTATTACCGTCTCAGGACATGGGCTTCTGCCCCAAGAAGAAATGGATTACATGGAAAGTGATATTAAAGAGATTGCCAACAAGACAGCTATTGATTTACAAACGAACATTGCTGAAGTTGGGGACAAAGATATTCTAAGGGTTTTGGACGAAAGTTGTTCAGAGCCATTTTGGAAGCTTAGGAAACACGGAGGTTGTATGGAAATCTTTTTCCTAACAACCTTAAATCGAACCTCTGAACTCATATCATTATTCTTTGACAAAATCCAGTTTTTTGAGGTTAACCGAATCGGTGTGTACATCCAACCACTTGTGCAAGGAAATCATGTACATTGTGAATTTGACCTTTTCTTTAATCCAGAAGATGCTAAAGAAATTTCTCGAGTCAAGAAAGCATTTCATTTAGGGACCCAAGTGCTTCTGGACAATGGAGCCTTTTTCAGTCGACCCCTAGGACCTATTGCACAGGAAATCTATGAGAGAGGATCACCAGACACTGTAATGGCACTAAGAACTGTCAAGTCCATCTTTGACCCGAACAGCGTCATGAATCCTAACAAACTTTGTTTTACGGAGGCAGACTAATGACTCTTCACGAATTTGAAAATATAATGGACAGTTGTTCACGCTGTTCAAAATGCAAGTTCCTCCCTGCTTTACAAATCAAAAGCAAGGAATTCTCTCACATCTGCCCGTCCATCGAATATTATAATTTCCACGCGTATTCAGGTGGCGGTCGTATGATAATGGCCAATGCTTTGCTTAAGGAACGTATAGAGATTACACCTGAACTGCTCGAAGTACTGTATCGGTGTACGAATTGTGGTGGGTGTGAAGTTGCTTGTAAATTTATTTACGATTTAGAACCCAACGAAGTCATCCATGAATTACGCTCCCATTGTGTCGAACAAGGCGCCGGACCTATGCCCAAACACAAAGACTACATTACCAATGTAGATAAGGCACACAACCCCTATGGAGCAGAGCATTCTCACCGTATGGATTGGTTACCCAAAAATGTAGAGCTGGATGCAAATGCTGAAACTTTTTATTTTGCAGGATGTACGGCTTCATATCGTCGCCACGAAATCGCCAAGGCAACTGTTCAATTACTAAATCGTGGCGGCCAGCATTTCAATCTTCTAAATGAAAATGAATTCTGCTGCGGAAGCCCAGTCTACCGAGTCGGCGATCGCAAACGAGCAATTGAATATATGACTGAGAATGCTGACCGTTTCAAGGAGTTAGGTGTTCGACGCATCATCACAAGTTGCTCCGGCTGTTATAACATGCTAAAAATTGAATACCCACGGTTCGTAAATACAGATATTGAAGTTCTACATACTTCACAGATTCTGGAGCAGCTGATTAATACAGGTAAATTAAAACTTACAAAGAAAGTTCCTTTGAAAATTACATATCATGATCCTTGCCACCTTGGGCGTATGGCAGAACCATATACGCCTTGGGAAGGCGAAAGAATCGAGGTCTTAACGCGAGTTTACTTGAATATCCCACCGAAACCAATTCGTCGAGGGGCGGAGGGAGTCTACGATTCACCTCGTAATGTTATTCGCCAAATACCGGGTATAGAATTTATTGAGATGGAAAGAATTCGAGAATATGCATATTGTTGTGGGGCGGGAGCAGGCGTTAAGGCACAATATCCGGATTTTGCGTTATGGACTGCAAACCGACGGCTTGATGAAGCAGAATCGACTACTGCTGATGTCCTTGTGTCATGTTGCCCATTCTGTTCAACAAATTTTCAAGATGCTATGAAGACTAGAACTTCGAAAATGAGGTTTTTTGATCTAACAGAGCTTGTTCTTCAGAGTGTAGGGGGGGATGACTAATGCTCAAACCTACTATATACAGAGCCTTACAATCTATCGTTGGTCCTGCTAACATTTCGCAAGAACCAGTCATACTTGATACATATGCATTCCAGTGGTGCAACGAAGTAGAAAACGCACAATGTGGACTTGAAGCGACCCGGTTTGGAACCCGCCCCGCGGCAGTAATCCTTCCAGCATCTACTGATGAAGTCCAAAGAATTTTGAAAATCTGCAATGAGCACCGAATACAATTCAAACCGCATAGCACCGGATTTGGGGCGTGGGCAGGAGTAACGAATGAGGACGAAATTCAAATTGATCTCCGCAGAATGAATCGCATCATCGAAATCAATATTGAGAACAAGTATGCAGTCGTTGAGCCATATGTGACTAATGCTCAACTTCAATCAGAAACCATTAAAGTTGGATTGATGCACCATGCTCAAGGAGGGGGCCCTCAGACTTCCCCTTTAGCTAGCCACACCTCCATGGTTGGTCCAGGTTTTACATCTTCATATACAGGTTTCAGCGGAAGAAACCTCTTGGGTGTTGAGTGGGTTCTTCCAACTGGCAATGTTCTCCGACTTGGTTCTTTTGATCATTCTGGTGAATGGTTCTCAGGTGATGGCCCAGGACCGAGTCTACGTGGCATTATGCGCGGGCTTATGGGAACCTATGGTGGATTAGGTGTATTTACCAAAGCCGCTATTCGTCTTTTCTCATGGCCTGCCCCAGAAAATTGGAAGTGGCAGATGAAAGGAACCATCCCTAATTATGAATGGAACCTTCCACCCTTCTGGCGAATATATGTTCTCAACTTTTCTAATTGGGATAGTTTTGAGAAAGCATTCTATGATGTTAATGACGCTGATATCAGCATGATGGCAATGGCTTCATCCCAAGAAGGATTAGCCACCATGTTCACGAACACAAAGGAACAAGCCATCGAAGCAATTATGAGTGGAATTATGACCAAGGTTCAACGCTATTTTGTCATTCTGGTTTCAGCTCACACTCAACGTGAATTCAATTATCGCCACAAACTGATTCAAGTAATTCTCGAAAAGTATAATGGTGAAGACCTAGTTGAATCCGGACTCGTTACACCAATGAAGATGCATTATGCAGAAGGCATCAGAAATATGCTGGGAAGCCACGCATTTCGATTTACATCCTGCTTTCAAAGCACCCATGGTGGTATGGATACTATTTCTATGTCTCTGAAGATCGGTAAAATCAATAAACCCATCAAGCAGAAATATATCGAAAAGAAGGTCATCGGCGATGACCGTGGAGAAGGAATGTGGATTACAGGTTATGAGGGGGGGCATATGGCTCATATGGAAATTCCGACCATCTATGAGCCTTCTGACCCCGAATCCTGTCAAGGCTATGCAGATTATCTTGATGAATGTAATGAAGCAGACATCAAACATAGTCTAGGGATCCCATTCTTTATCGTAGGAGACCGTATCCATGATTACTTTGGACCCAGTACCAGCAATTACCAAAACTGGCTTCGAAAAATCAAAAAAGCCTTTGACCCCAATGGTGTCGCTGATCCAGGACACTACGTCTCTGTAAAATAACACATCCTTCAGATTCAAATACAACTTTGAACCCATGAAGCGGCTATGTTTCTCATTGATCCCTTCCTACTCATATTCTTTGGTTTTCTATCATTTCTAATTGGATTCTATACTAAACGTTACACGACTCTTCCCATCGACAAGATCCTTGTGTATTTCAGTCTGATTGTGATGACCACAGCAGGTATTACGCTCTATCTAAACAACCCTATTCTCGACTGGATGTGGATGCCTTTCTACCCCCTTGCCACCTCTGGAAGAGACTATATGATAAACTCGCTCGTTTTTAACTTCGAATCAGTCAACACAACAGGACTAATTGATGCAATCTCAGCACTCCTGATAGCGATTTATCCGATCTGGATCACTATTGGTGTTCTCATTTTCAAACGTTGGAAGGTTGCAGATTAATCAGGTTTTATTGTTAGTAGATTACCTAGCGCGATTACTGAATCGATTCTGGAAATAAAAAAGTGAGGAGAGGCTGATTAGTTAATCTTGACTTCAACAGTCTTGATTGCCTCTCGGAATGGAAGCGTAATGTTAAGGAAGCCATCCTTATAGTCTGCAGACGTTTTGTCTACATCAATTGCGTGAGCAAGCTGATAACAGGTCGAATACT
>JABXGX010000182.1 GCA_016550405.1 archaeon
CTCAAAGTAGGCGTTGACTTTTTGCCATTGTATGAAATCCAACCATGATTGACCTAAACTAAACGGAACTAAAGGAATTTCAATAATGAGCTCTTTGGTGGTCTCATCAGAGACTATAGGTAATCGTGGGAAAGCCTGAATGCCGCTTGATCGTGTCCAATATCCGTTTTTTAGTTGCCGAATCCCCACAAACGCTTCTAGCTCACCAAGAACCATTTCCACTTCAACACCACGGGTTACAAAATAGGCACTGATATTATTTCCATTATAATTGGTGCTGTAATAATGTGGGACGGTTTCCATTGTTGTGTTCCATTCAACTCGAAGAAAGAGATGTCTTCCGTTATAACTAGCCCACACTCCTTTGATACGACTCCATTCAGGACCCGACTCTGAGGCGCCACGAATTTGAACCCAGTTATCGGGGATTTGATGACGGAGTACATTATCCCAATTTATCACCAAAAGAGTAGTAGCTCCGATGATAATAGCAGCGAAGGTTACTACAACAAGGATTTTCAACCGCCGATTGGATAACACATCAATTCCCACCGTCCAATTCAAGAATATCATTGAAAAAACTAATCCTTAAAATTTAGCAAATAGTCATAAATCTGCTTTTCATCGCTGACCGAATCAACCTTTCATAACCTGATGGCAGTCTGGACCAGAAGCCCTGGGCGTGGTTCCAGCAGAAGAGCCGAGAAGAACCGAAAAGGGGTGAAAGTGTGGCGTCATTAGATCGTTAAGTCTCTTGTCGATTGGTGTCCATTGGACAGAGCCTATGTAAGCATTGGAATTAGGTTATGTTGTTAGTTGAAGATGATTTTCTCGTCCGATGGGTTAGGTGCCGTATCGGTGCATTTCGTCAAGGAAGGCGCGCTTGGCACCTTGGAGGCGAAGTCGTTCGTGTTCGTAGCGTTCTCCCGTGATTTTGTTGGCTTTGAATTGTTGGTCTAATTGGTTGAGTACTTTGTCGAAATCGTCGATGCGTTTGCGAAGTCGGTCAAGGTAGCCGATAGGGGTTCGTGACTCCATTTGTTCGGGCGTGTAGCTGCCGTGGATTCGGCCGTCTTCGATGCGGAGGATGCAGGGGCATTCGGCAGCGACTATAGGATTATGGGTGACAAGGAGGATGGTTTTGTGAAGTTCGTGATTGATTTTGGCGAGGAAATCGACGATGATTTTTGAGTTTTCGCTGTCGAGATCTCCAGTGGGTTCATCGGCTAGGATGAGTGGGGGGTCGTTAGCGAGTCCGGCAGCGATGGCAATGCGTTGTTGTTCACCGCCACTTAACTGATCGGGGGTATGATTTGCGCGGTCAGTCAAATCGACGATTTCTAACAATTCATGGACACGCGTTCGTCGAGTCGTTTTGGGTGTGCCCATAAATATCATGGGGAGGGCAATGTTTTCAGCAGCGGTGAGGGTAGGAACCAGGTTTATTGTTTGGAAAATGTGACCAACCATCTTTCGTCGGTATTGCACGAGATTCTGAGATGAGAGAGAGTGGACGTTATATGAGCCAACGTTGATGGTGCCAGAGGTGGGTTGGTCCACACCGCCGATGAGGTTAAGTAAGGTTGTTTTTCCTGACCCGGAGGGCCCAATAATCGAAACCATTGCATTCTCTTCAATTTCCATGGTTAATCCACGGAGTGCACGCACCTCTACATCTTTCATTCGGTACACACGATACAATTCAGTGACTTCAATAAACGCCATATTCTTCACCTTAAGATAGAGAGATCAGTTTGTGCGCGCTTCACCTCAAGGAGCACAATAATCAAGGGAATGACAATTAGTAATCCAATTATTATGAGAAGCTGAAGGAGAATTGATGGAATGAAGGGACCTGGCATGAATCGATAGGGAATAAAAGGTGCCATAGGATAGGGCCATCGAAAACCGGCGCCTTGTATGACGCCATAGTATGCAATAACGCCTGTAAAAACTCCGAGAATTACCCCTAACAAAGTGATGAAAAGAGCTTCGCTGGCGAGAATTCTAACAAGTTGACGGTAAGAACCACCTCGCTGACACATTAACGTGGTGATTCGTCGACGCTCAAGGAGCCCTAAATAGAATATGAGACATGTACCTGTTGCTGTGAGAATATAGGCAAAGACGACAACTAGTCCAATGATTGTGGTCTGAGCGGAGAGATACAAGTTAGTGTGGAATTCATTGATTCGATCAATGGCGGAAATCACTTCGAGAACGCCATTCATGACAAGTAAGGCATCCCGAACATTTGAATTTGCTTCAACATTCGTCAATCGTATTAGAAGATAGGAAGAATAGCCACTACTCGAGTTTAAGCTGTCGAGGACATGAGTTGTAGTGTAGGACCATGTCCATTCAGCTGAGTAACTCAACCAATCTGGTTGAGAATATTCAATGGGGCGAGGTCCAAAAAAGCCAGTGACAATATAATCTTGAATTGTTCGATTAGGCCATACTCGAATACCAATAGAGGACCCACGCGAAGTTCCGAATTGCAACGCTTTCTTGTACTCAAAGACAAGTCCGTTTTCTCTTTCGTTCAAAGTTCTGAGAGTCGATTCAGCAGAACCAGAAGGAAACCAACTGTCTTCATAATGAGCTACTTCTAACCATTCGTCTACGGTAATAGCGCGTAATTCATTTCCAACAGAGGTATCAATTTGCATCGATAAGACGAATTGTGCTGTTGCGCCTTGTACGCCGTCTAGCCCGCGAACAACCGGAAGGAGCGTGGTGACATTGTCAGGATGCTGAAGCTGAACGCGAACATCGGCACCAACGTCTGCATAAATTCGTCGATGGGTCCAATCATACGAACTGGCAAGATGACCAAGGGATTGAATGGAAAAAGCCAGGAGAAGCGCGAGGAGAAAAATAACGGCGGTGGTTCTTCCAGGACGTCGTTGAATATTGTGGGCAGAAATATTACCGATATCACCGAATAGCCTATGCTGCAATTGGCTGATACGTGTAATCAACGAGGGAGTACCTTTGACTACTAGCGTGACAAAGCCATAAGTGAAGAGAAGGGGAGCAACGATGCCTAGAATCAGGTTGAAATCCAACCAGAGGTCTTTCAGGAATTGAATTAATAGATTTCCAGTTGAGTAGGCGGTGAGGGTGAGGTAGATGTTGAGATTGAAGATCCAGATAAGTAGCTGATAGGTTCCCAGGATTAGACATAACCAAGCAAGTTTTTTTCGATATTGTATTTGTTCACTAATAACTGAGTATTCACGCATTGCGTCAGCCAGGGGAATCTTGATGGCTTTTCGTGCAGGTAAATATATTGAGAGAAACCCTAGAAATCCGGCTAGTCCGAGAACTAAGATAACGGTGTCCCAGCCAAGGAATGAAATAGCTGTGAGTATAGTTCCACTCCCGGCCAATAATGAGACAACTAGCACGCTTAGCACAAGCCCAAGGGTGCCTGCTATGAAACCAATGAAAAGTGCTTCAACGAGATAGAGGAGTTTCAATTGACGAGGGGTCGCAGTTTTTGCTAAAAGTAAGCCAATTTCCTTACGTCGAAGTGTGAAGGTGACATCCCCCAGTGTTATTCCAATATACAAGGTTATGAAGAGAACGGGAAGAGCGAGTAGAAAGTATGTTAGGTGTTGTTGTTGCAAGGTGTTTTGCACATTTAGGAGAGAACCCCCAAGGAGGTTTTCGATCCAAGAGCTTCCGATCCTGAGCCGATTATGAATTTGGTTAGCTACTTGATAAACTTGGGAAATAGAACCGGCAATGTTGTAGGGGTTAAGAAGGGCATTTCTGTTCACGGTGATTGAAATGTGAATGCGAAGATTCGGTTCCTCAGGACCTAACATCCGATACACATCTAATAGGGGAAGGGAGGTTTGCTCATAATCAATAATAAAAAAGGTCGGAAAATGCTCTAGGGGATCTAAAAAGAAACTTTCGCCCGTAAGTAATCTTCGTCCTTTGCGTGTTAAATCGACATAACCCACTACACGTACAGTTGCGTTTAGTAATGAGCCACCAAAGCCACGATTCATGAATTGAAGTGTAAAATTACTCCCAATCGGATAGTCATTAAATCGTGCGGAGCTGGTTGCGATATATGTCTCGTTAACTCCAAGGCTTGGGGGACCAGCAACAATCGAGATTTCGTCATAAACCGACGAATTGTGTTGAATAGCCGTAGTATAATAGATATCACCTGGAGCAGACATTTGTGGTGGATAGTGAACGATGTAAAAGTCAGTGTGCATTACATGTGGTACCGAAGTAATCGCGTCCTCCCATTGCCGAAGAGTCTGTGATGTCGGCACCTCTATTTCATCAGGGTAGCGGCTCGAACGATGCCAAATCATATCGGCGGGGAGATTGGCTAACTGATCTCCGAGCAAGGATTGTTGGATGAGGTTGGTGTGGACATTGATACCGGCGAACAAAGTCGATACAAATACCAATCCAATGAAGATAGCCAATGATAACTTCCAATTTCGAACGGCCCGCCTCACACCTAGACGCAACATTCCAATCCATTCCATCGCTCCTTCAGTAATTTGAGATTATTAAAATTATCATTGAGGAATTGGTTGCGGTCCTAAGGGAACCGCTGTGACGAGCGGGAACGAGTCAAGGCGTAGTGCCGATGATTGGCTGGACTGCCGTGGCTTTGGTATTCACTCTGGGACTGCTAGAGGAGAGTAGGTCTTTCAGGGCAAGTGTTGCAGGTCTGTTAGGCGAATTCCATTTCGAGACGCTTGATAGCACTTTGGAGAATCTCGATAGCTTCGGTATTTTTGGTTTGAACCATGAGGAGTACGCCTTTTTCGAATTCGGCAAGGGATTTGGTGATATCGCGCCAGTAGGGATTTTGTTTCATGGATAGGGCGATGTCGATGGGCATTTGGTAGCGCCGATGGAGCCAACCGATGATGGAGGCAAGGGGAATGTAGATGGCGAGGAAGACAAGGAGGAAGTAGAGGATGTTAGGTAAGAGGATCTGCATCCCAGGAATCTTGGCGAGGACGAGTTCATACATGAGAATGCTGAAATTCATGAAGGAGAGGAAATAGACGAGGTAGGTTCCGTGTCCCGTGCGGAAGTCAGTCCAGCGGCGTTGGAAAAATCCTTTCTTCGTTGTCATAATTGATGCAACTCGAAAATACCTTACCAGATTCTGCTTTTACTTCATTGCGGTGTGGGATAATCCATAGATATTCAGGGTAACCAGTTGAAGAGAAGCCGTGGGCATGGTTCCTATAGAAGAGTCGGGAGAGCAGGAAAGCGTGAAGACGTGGCGCTTGTATTTCTTTTTAGATTTTAAGTGCGATTGTATATTGCCTGTCACTAGCTAATTTCTATGAGCGCTAGTATTTCCGAAAGGCAATTAGTGGTTTGTAGTAGTTAGAGAATTGATTGATATGAAGAACGATAGAGAAGTAACCGATAAAGAATGGAAGGAGAAGCTATCAAAAGAAGAGTATCAGGTGTTACGACAGAAGGGAACCGAACGGCCTTTCACGGGGAAGTATTGGAAGAATAAGGAAAAGGGGACGTACAAGTGTGCAGGATGTGGTGTGGAGTTGTTCTCCTCAGAGGCGAAGTTCGAGTCGGGGAGTGGGTGGCCGAGTTTCTATGAAGCTTTGGATAAAGATAAGATTGAGGAGAAAGTGGACTTGTCGCATGGGATGCGCCGTATAGAGGTTGTGTGCAAGAATTGTGGCGGGCATCTGGGCCATGTATTTGATGATGGTCCAAAAGATAAGACCGGGTGTCGGTACTGTATCAATTCCATTGCACTTCAGTTTGAAAAGGATAAGTAGTTCTATTCACTTTAAGAATGGTGTCGCACGTGGGTTTGGTCGTTTCAGTCTAGTGGCATCCCGAACCTTTCGAAGAGCTCTGATACCTATTGGTTTCTTCCCGTGCTCATGATAAGGGGTTCAAGTTTTTTCATGAGGATATTATCTGCGTCTCATGAGCAAAACAGTGTGAAATCGGGGTATCCTTTTTAATGAGCCAGTGTTGAAGATGTGAATTTACATGGTGTCTAGTATGGTAAAGATAATTGCGCACCGAGGATTAGGAAAAGGACCGTTTGAAAATACAATATATGCTATACGAGAGGCGTTAGGTTTAGGTGTAGATGGGATTGAGATAGATGTTCATCGATCTAGAGATGGGGCAATTGTGGTTTTTCATGATTTTATTGTTGATGAAAAAACGAATGGAACGGGTGCAGTGGAGAATTTATCGCTTGAGGAGCTGCAAAAACTTGAGCTTAATGGCCAGCTAAAGATTCCAACGTTACAGGAAGTGGTTGAGTTGGTCAAAGCTTACCCCAAGGTACTCGTAATGGTTGAGATCAAGCCAGAGAATATCGAAGATTCCGTGCTGAATGTGCTTTACGAGGGAAATATCGAAAATCAAATCATAATTTCGTCATATCATACTTCCGTGCTAAGGCGAATTCATGAGGAGGATGAAAAGGTGCAAACCGCGTTGATTTTCAAAAAACCTATGGCGGATGCCCTTCAGATTGCAAGCAGTATAGGGTGTTCGAGTATTGCACCAAAGATTCACTTAATTTCCCAAGAATTGGTGTGTGAAAGTCGCCAAGTAGGTTTGACTGTTTGTCCGTGGGCGGTAAATACAATAGAGGATTTGCGGAGAGTAATAGATTTGGGGTTAGAGGTTATCATTACAGATGAAGCCAAGAACATGCAGCAATTTCTACACTCTTTATCCCAAAGGTAAATTGCACCTTCTTTGGAAGATAGATGGAATAGGAGCGAATATGTTTAGAGTGGTAATTCCAATGAGGAGAACAGGTTTAAGGGAACAATGTTATCTTTGGAGATTAAATCTGGAATGACCTATAATGTCAACCAAATCAAAACAGTCTACATCCTGGCGCAAGTGGCTAATAATCAGTCTTGCAGTTGTAGGTATCATCTTGATGATGATTGGGGCCATATATTATACCCTTATTTTGTTCTTTGGCGTGATAATTCTTAGTTTAGGCTTTTTCCTATGGCTCCAGGGCATTATTGGCCAATCACGGCAAGCAAAGCCAGGACGATTGCGATTAGACTTACTGACGGAGCATATCAACCCCTATGATGCATTAGAAGAGATGATTGCCTTCGAAGAAGCAGATGTTGGTCGACTCGAACTAACTAAAGAACAAATCCGCGAAGCAGCACAGGTTTTACATAGTAACCGAGCGAAAGATCAGCGCACGGCGACTTTGCGACTACTAATGGCAGGTACTCAAAGTATACCTTATATCCGAGCAGACCTGCATAGTACAAATCCGGAAGTGGTGGTAACAAGCCTTTTAACACTACGATTTTTCGATAAAGATGCGGCCTCGGCTGTGGAGCCAGCAACAGAGCTGCTAGAAAGTAGCATCGCAGAGATAAGAGGGCATTCAGCGCTTCTTTTGGCAAAAATTGGATCTGCTGGAAAAGATGCCATTCCCAAACTAATTTCGCTTCTCCAAGATTCTGATACAACCGTTGCTCGTGATGCCGCCATTGCGTTGGGAATGATTGGAGACAAAACAGATGAAATTGTGAAGTCTCTGAAATCTGTCCTCGACGCGGAAGACCCACAGCTTCAACTGTTTAGTCATATTGGGTTGGCACAACTGGATGTATTTGACGAAACGAGCGTTGCATTCCTAACTAATTGCATTAATGATCAGAACCCCATGAACGGCATTTTTGCCATTCAAGCATTAGGGCGAATTGGAATACCTGCAAAAAAGGCGGAGCCAATGGTTCTTCGATTCTTGTCGCATCGACATCCGGCATTACGCTTAATTGCCGCACAAACCCTGCTTAACTTCCAATCGCCACCCAATATGATTGCAAAGGCGTTAGTACGCAATTTGCCCCTGCGAAAAGCAGAGCCATTTATTCGACGAGATAGTTTCAACCTTCTTAAACAGATCGTCAAGGAGGTCCCCGAAGTCATTCCAATACTTGCTAAACAAGTTTCAAATCGTGATCCGGTTACCCGAGTGATGGCCGCACGTCTTCTAGCAGAATTTGGTTCCGAAGCAAATGATGCCGCACCGGCACTTCTGAAGATGATGGAAGACGACTTAATGACCTGTCAATACCATGCCCGCCAAGCGTTGGAAAAAATCTCACCAAGCTACAAAGACGAGTAGTCATCGATTTCCCAAGACGAATTTGTTACTAGAAGAATGTGCAGTTCATAGTTCATGAACTGCATATCCTGTTCCAATAAAATGGAAGGTGAGGCTTCGATTGCTTAACAACCGTCCCATCCAAATTCGGGTTGTATTTCCGTTGTGAAGCCTTCTACACGGGGCTTTAGGTATGTACCCCATTTGTCAACGGCCAGTTGAAGTTCTTTCATAGTCTTGGGAATATCCTCGAAATTACCGTCTTGCATGTAGAGGTCAACGGCTTGGCGCATAGCTTTGGCTCCATCGATAGATCCGTTCGGATGGGCATGGACGCCGCCACCCGCTCCAAGGATGATGTCGGTGCCCAGCTCATGAAGGTTTACCGGAATCATACCAGGATAGACACCGCCTCCAACAATAGGCCAGTTGGCCTTGATGTGGTAGAATGAAGCACGAGAGTTCAAAGCGGAGGAAATTTCATCGAAATAGGGCATAAAGAGTTTTCCGTGGCTTGTGGGGAGGATATACATGTCGCCTCCACAAAGTCGGACGAATTTCGCAATGGTCGGATAATTGAAGCCATGGAATCCACGGTACCACATTCCGGCTCCTGCAGGATGAGCAAGAACGGGAACCTTGATTGATGGATCTTCAGCAACGTCTCGTAGTATTGTAAATCCTGTGGCGAGAAAGTTGACGTGTAGTGCATTGGCACCCATCTCAACCATTTTTTCAGCATTTTCTAATGTCCGATGTCCATCATCTGAGATATTGATCGTATACAGAGTTTTTTCGCCTGTTTCGGATTCAGCTTTATCAAGGGCTTCCATGACAGCAGTGATGCGGTTTTCGAGAAGACAGTTACAGGGGGATTCCATTAGTTCGTCATCTTTGATGATATCAATTCCTCCTGCCGCACTTTCATAGCATTGTTCAGCAAAGACCTCGGTCGCAAGACCCACACAGGGCTTAATCATTGTGAGAGTCAATGGTCGTTCCTTGGCTTTTAGAAGCTCACGGACGCCTTTGACGCCAAATTTCGGTCCTTTAAAGGGTGCGGCAAATGTTTTGGGAAATTGGACATCCAAGATTCGAACAGCTGTATTTTTCACATAGAAAATATTCCCAGCAATAGCAGCCATTAGTTGCGCCACAGAGGGAAGAAAGTTAGCCATTGGAAAGCCAATTTGGACGATGAGATTAGTGTAATTAGGACCCGGTGTCCGATAGAAGCCTAAGGTTTTTCCTAAAAACTGACGGCGGACTTCATCCGTTTCACGAGGCACACGAATCCATGTACCTGTGGTTTGCTCGATTGACAGCCCTTCAACAATGTGAAGCAAATCCGCTTCTTGTGTTCGGATATGGAATGTGGTGATTACATAGTCCTCAGGGTCAATACTTTCGCGAGTTGCTAATCCTTCAGGCTCATATTTTGCCATGATGGGGTTACCTCCAGTGAGGGGCAAAGGATTGCTCAAAGTTCATAAAGCTTATTGAAAGTTCAAAAAAAGAATCCACAAATTTTAACCTAGCGTATATGAGAAAGTTCCCATCGCGTACCATACTTAGCTCTTTATTGTGCTCCGCACTAGCCCAAGAAATAGGCTGTAACAGCGAAATTTAAGATTTGGATTCAAGAAGAACCGAGGGGGGCAGTCAATCTGCGTATAAAATAAATAAAACCTCAAATACTACTCTACTAAACACGGAGGCTCAAAGATGCCCAACTCGCATAAGAAGCAAAAAGAACCGAAACCCCATTTGCAGGTTCCTAAACATGCGCATTGTGAACTGTGTGGTGCACCTGTTCGCTATGGAATGGAGTTTTGTAACGCAGAACACAAGGACTTGTTTAAGAAGAAAGCCCGAAAAGAACGGTTAATGAATGCCATTCCTGTTATCTTTGTAATAATTATAGCAGCAGCGTCTTTGCTTATTTCAATTATTTTCTTTTCTCCGCTACCTTGAGGTCTTCCAGCTCTTTACCAAGGAGAAAGAGAGGCAACGACCTTGTCAGGTATCTTACCTTTCTCAACATCGCTTAGAGAGTTATCGATAATCTCCAAGGCCTTATTAGCTTCTTCTTGAGAGAGATTATAAGCTGGGCAAATTCGAAGCACTGATTCACCAAGCGTTGTCAGTATTAATCCTAACTCACCTGATCGCCAACACACCTTTGAAGCTTCAAGTCGTGCAGGTTCACGAGTTTTTGGGTCCTTCACTAAATCTACACCAATTAGCATTCCCTTGCCACGAATTTGACCAATTAGTGGGTGATCTTTTTTCATTTCTTCTAATCGTTTCTTAAGATAGCTTCCCATGTTTCGACATTGTCGGATGAGGTTTTCTTTCTTGATTACTTCGATAACAGCGAGTGCTACCGCACAGGCGATTGGATTCCCAATACCTGTGCCAATTGCAGAGGGAGGTTTCAACTCATCCATCACTGTTGCTCGACCGATAACACCACTTAGCGGAACGCCTGCGGAGAATCCTTTACCAAAGGCAACCAAATCAGGTGTCAGGTCGTACTCACTCGATAAAAACCATGAACCACATCGCCCACACCCAGTTTGAATCTCATCAAGTGCAAAGAGCATATCGTAGTCTTGGCAAATTTCTTGGAGTCCTTTCAACCATTCAGGGGGCGGGAAAATGTATCCTCCATCAGAGCCGACAGGCTCGGTGATAATCGCAGCAACTTCGTCAGGAGGAACGAGATGTTTTAGTACCGTTTTCAAATAGTCTAAACAAACTAAACCGCAATCAGGGTATTCTTGCTTAAAGATACAACGGTAACAATCAGCAAATGGAACATGGTAAACCTCCGGAATGAAGGGACCCAGATACCGTCGTTGGATCGTTGAAAATGCACTCAAGGATAAAGCGCCATATAGTGCCCCATAATAGCCTTTAAGGAAGGTAATGATCTTTGTTCGCCTTGTTCCCACTCTAACAAGTTTTACTGTAAGATCCATTGCGGCCGCGCCAGCAAGCTGATAAATCGTCTTTTTGGAAAAATCTCCAGGTGGCAGTTGGTTTAGCTTTTCAGCCAAATCAACAGCTAGTTCATGGTATCCGTAAAGTGGTGGATGATGAATTAACTGGTCGGCTTGTTCCTTGATGGCATTCACAACAGCGGGATGTCGGTGACCAATTGGAAGGGCGGCAGCTCCACCTAGAAAATCAATATAGCCATTTCCATCCTTATCCCATACTGTGGAACCCTCAGCATGAACGGCAACTACGGGGTAGTAGGCGAGGCGGAGGGCTTGTCCAATTGCTTTCCTGTCGCGCTGAACGACTTTCATTCCTTTCTTAACTAACTCCATTTAGACCAACTTTTTTAGTTACTTTTTACTATGGAATGGTTTTCCTGCACCGATTTCGATTAGTGTGTTTCGGTAAATTCAGTACCCCAACTATCCACTGCTAGTATTGCGTCTCTCACCATTCCCGGTGAAATGGCGATAGGCATGTTACCCATTGTGTCTTTGGGGTCACAGGCTTTTTCAGCAGCAGTACCAAGATCTTCCGGGTTGATATCACCAAGTTGTACGAGGGTTATGGGGAGACCAACCTGATGTTCCCATGCCA
>JABXGX010000183.1 GCA_016550405.1 archaeon
TCCAACAATTCCAAATAGTACGTGAATGTACAGGTATTCAAGTAATCGCCGTATTTGCTGGATTGATTTTACCATTGCCACGAGGAACATGGCCTAGAAAAATTCTTGCAGTAATAGTTGTCACAATTATGCTTTTTGTTGCAAATTTTGTCCGAGTCGTATATGAAATATGGTTAGTGTATTGGGGAATACTTCCCTGGGAACTCGCCCATTATCCCATGAGTTTTGTGCTTGGAGTAGTGGGAGTTTTTATACTCTGTATAGTAGCTATTGTACTAGTCCCTGGTTTTATCGAGACTTTCGAGGATATGATCTACTATCTCTTTCCACCGAAATCAGAAGAAATTCCCAATTCAACAGAAGAAAAATCAAGGATGGAGACCAACAATCGTTTAGAGAATTCAGAAAAGCTAGATTCTATTATTAATTAAATAGAATACACTTCTCAGCAATAATGGACCAATATTTCGTAATTTTCCGAGTATCAATTACTATACCCGTCTAAGAAGACTTTGTTCATTATAAAATAACCATCGAGTGTCAACTTGGGTTCCACGAAGATGTGCTAATCGGATTTTATGAATTAGTTCATCGGCTTCTTCTTCATCGTGGATTTCAATCACTCCATCGACAGAGAAGCGTAAAGTAGTCACGACTTCTTTTGAGTGGACGCCATCTTCGAGCAAGTAAAAACCTGTTAGCCCTCGATCCTTTACTCGGGCGCAAAGTACTTGTAAAAATTTGATTACTGATAGAGGGGCCGAATAAGTCATCAGGGTTGTTAGGTTATCTATACAGAGATGTCCATTATTAATATCTGAAATAGCTTGAATCATCACCAAGCTGATAGTGTTTAAATCGTAAAGATTTTGAAAAGCAAACGGTTCTGATGAAGGTCGGGCTGTTACACAAGATACTCCATCAGCTATACGGAGTTGTGTTGCGAGTTTTTTTCCACCAAACTGACTGATGGTTTCACGTACCTGTTCAGGGGACCAAAGGGTCGTAGCAAATACCGCCGGTTCATTAGCTTTCAATCTATCTGCTAGATATCTAAGGGCAAAGGTAGTTTTTACGACACCTGGAGGACCGATGATAAGAATTTGGGATCCTCGGGGGATCTGTAATGATCCCTTTGGTGCAAAGGTCACTGTAATTAATTCACCTATTGGTGGTCCCTCCATCAAGTTCTAAACCCTTTGTCCCGAGAATGTTATTAAACCAGCGTGTAGCGTGTTTTACTCCGATAAGACTGTACATCCGAATTTTCCAGTGAAGATGCCCATCAATACCGTCGACGATTTTAGTTTGAATTGAACCATGTACAAGTGATCGAAGGTTTGTTATTAGTGTAATATCATGAGCTTGATCTTCCAGGATGAATATCAGTTTCTTATCCAGGGTAGAAATTCGTTGAGCCAAGCTATGAACAAAAGTGCGAATTCGCTGTTCATCTGGAGCAGAAAGACTAAGACCAGAAACAGAATCTATCACAATTAAGGAACCTGGTGCTAACAACTTCGCTTGATCGGTGATAATCAAATTAACCTCATTTAAATTACCTGGATTACTAATGCGACTGATTGCAAAGGGGTCTTTTCGCATGCCAAGGCGCCAGCTATAGGCATCGACGAATTGAATTTTATTTTTCTTAACATTCGATTCAAGTGGAATGCCAAAACTCCGAGATTGTTGGATGATATTAGATGGTGTATTCTCAGTAGACAAGTAAAGAGCATCTTGCCCACTTTGAGTTGCCTCAAGAGCTAGTTGGAGGCAAAATGAAGTTTTTCCCGAACCAGGGGGACCTACAAGTACAATACTAACACCATATGGGAGTCCTCCCTGAAGTATAGGATCGAGAAGCATGATAGCCCCCTCTGAGAATAACCTGCTTTCATTCATCACCCAATCTGGAGCCCGAACTATATTCTAGTTCCGTTGTTAACGAAAAAAGGTTTTGGGAAACTCTGAGACGCTATTTAAGGGCTTTAACAAAACCGAAAAGAAACAAAAAAGGAAAAATGAGGAAGTTGATAAAGATTCACTATTGGAGGGAAATTCGATGTATTCGAAACGTGTGCCGGTTTGGGTTCCAGGCGCATTAATCACAATTATTGTATGGCTTTTTGTACTTTACATCATTCTCACTTATTTCCCAATTGCGCCCGAATATCAACCCATAATTACGATAGTCACCGTAATGATACTCCTGATATGTTTGGGGTCAGTGTGCTATTACTGGCATCACCGGCTTTTTGGGACCCGATACAATCCCGACATTTAACGCAGGAGCTTTTGGGAAGTCTGTAGTCCTTTCCTAATATATTGAGAAGAGACACAAACCTATTAAACCAAAATAAAGGTTACTTCATTGTAAGGAGACCACCTAATCGGGGGATTAGTGTGACTGAAAAGACCAA
>JABXGX010000026.1 GCA_016550405.1 archaeon
CGCGTCGACCCGCAATCGCCTTACCCAATAGCTGCTCGCTGTGTCCCGCCCCATAATTTGCGGCGGTATCGAAGAAGTTGATTTCCTGATCTAGGGCCCACTGGATAGCACGAATCGACTCTGCATCACTGACCTTACCGAAATGGATGTCCACACCGAGTTGTGTCCATCGTCCACCAATTTCGAGGTATCCTAAACCCAGGGTACTAACTTCAATGCCACTTTTTCCTAGCTTTCGCTTCTTTAGAAATGTTCCTTTTCCCTGGGCATAATCACCTTTCATTCTTTCTGACCTCTTTCACTTCCTCCCCACTAGCTGCGTCTTTGGATTCTTCAGTGACATCTATAAGCTCATAAGAGCGTGACCCGATTCCCAGTGCTTCTGCTGCAGATAATTGGATTTCAACTATTTTCGATCTTAATTCTGGCTCCACAAAAGCACTGAAGATGCCTAATTTTTCGCTGCCAGGTTCTAATGCTGAAGGATCTGGATCAAAATGAATTCCTTTTTCTGGTGATCCACAATGAATACCAGTTTCAGCCGGACTTCCAGGTAAACCTCTGGCCATAGTCACGAGGTCAACACAAGCTTGATCAATTGCGACTGGATCTTTAGAGCAAAGAATGCCTTGATCTGGTACGAGCGGATGTCCTGCAGCAGGTAGACAATCGCACTGGGCAGTGATGTCTACAGCGATGTTGATATAACGAATCCGCTCTGAACTTAACAATTTAACTACGCCTGCTGCATTATCCATCATTCGCTCAACTTGTTCGTCTGCATTCAGTCCTCTTTTTAACCCAAAAACTCGTTGCTCAGGTTTAGGTTTATCAACAATACAGACACTCCAGCAATGCATGCAGGCAATACAGCGATTACTATCGAGAACTATTTTACCGTCGTCTAAGGAAAGACAGCTAGAGGGGCAAACTTCTAAACACTTCCCGCAAGCCGTACAATTTTCTGGATGCTTAATGTAAATATTCTCATTACCACCACAATGCGCCTCTCCCTTGCCTTGCTTACCTACACACCCAATCCCCAGTTGTTTAAGGGCACCACCAAATCCAGCATTATCGTGACCTTTGAAACGAGCTACAATTAGTATTTTATCCGCAGCTCGAAGTCCCATAGCTACCGCTATCCTCTTAAGATATTTTCCATTCTCGATGGGAACCATAAAGGTATCAGTCCCCCAAACACCATCAAGAAGAATTATCGGAGCATTCATAGAGCCAAGGGTAAAGCCATGTTGAGCAGCTAGATAGATGTACCCGGGACCTGTACTCATAAAAGCTTCAGGATTCTGTCCAAGAAATCCAAGACCAACACATTCTGCTACCCAAGGAATTCCACCAGCTTTTCTCACGAGATCAACAATTTTGCGAATATACATAGGTCGCAAGTGACGCGTCTGGTTACTAGAACCAAAATGCGTCTTAATGATGACTTTATCTCCGGGTTTAATCCACTCGTTCAGCTTCATCTCTTTATGATTCCATAGGCGTTCAAGTCTGTCTATTAAGGAATCTGGAGCAAACCCAAACCAGCTTACCATTTGCTCAGTATTTACAAAATAGACCTTTGCCTTCTCACTCATATCTATAATCCTCTGTGTCTACCACCAGTGCTTTTTTGTTGGCATTGCAAGTATTTCTCGAATTTCCAGTTTTTTGTTATCATTCTTGGTGAAAATTTCTTTACTTGTTGTTGCTCTGGCTATTATTGCTGTGTCTGCACCCCTACCAGTTCCACCAACACCTATTACATCTTCATAGAGATCTGTCTCACCTTTATCAGCAGCTATCAAGATTACTTCAACTGCCACTTTGAATCCTTGCCCAAAAGTGTAGAAACTCTTTCTCACATCGTCCATCCCCTTTGCATGCAAAGCCAGATGCGTTTTATCCACTGCTTTTCCTCCATATTCAATGATTTGCCGCTTGTGCATAGGTTTCATTTCCCCGTGTGAAACAGCGATAACCGCTGCCATTCCTTTGAGTTTCTTTACCAATTTTACTGCAGTTTCACCAGAAGTACTTGCAACAACGATTGTTTTGATGCCACCACTCATGATTCTGTTTTCAACAGTTTCTATCACTTTCTCTGTATTCTGCAAGCCAGGATCCGTAAAATATTCAACCTTACTCTCAACAGGACTCATCTATTCTGCCCTCATTTTTTGTTTTAATATCTTAATGTTTTTTTAAGATATTTTTTAACGGAGGTTTATGATGATGACTTATTCATACCATTATCAGCTCCGTATCTTAAAACCTAAATGATTCGGTTGTATGAAATATTTTGGATGTTAGAAGCGATTATGTTATGTTTGGATATAAACGTTTCGGGTATAAGAAATGATTAGTAGGAACGCATTGTTTATCAGAATAAAAAAGCAATATTACGATGGTTTGATGAATTTGGCGGAAGAAAGAGCTGAATGCTTCGTATGGTACCTCATGGATATGCTTCGCAATCCAAAGCGTGCTTCGATCTTTTTCCAGCTCGCCCAAAACCCGGATTCTACTGCCACGGAAATCGCAAAAGAGCTGAACCTCAATGTGGATATTGTCTATTACCACCTCAAAATTCTCTGTAAACACGGTTTTATTTCCGAGCCCCGGGTAGTAGTAAAGAAGAATTACATTGAGAAATTCTACACCATCAAACCCTCCTTCAAGGATAACTTCCTCCGGTTTCTTGGTGAATTCAAGACCAAGAAAGAAAAACTGAACCTCGAAGAAACGCGTGAAATGCTCATCGCGAGTTTAACCGTCATCCACTCAGTAATCGCAAGTTCTGCACGACACATTGAGACGCTTGATGCCAAGTTGCTGGAAAAGCTCCTCAAAAAGAAGGACTTCGTCTCAAAAGTTTGGTTCTGCACCCGTGAAAAATATGAGGAACTATTAGATCAAATCAAGTCCATCACAAAGGATACAGACAGCACCCTGAAAAGTTTAGATCCCGAGGCAAAGAGCTACGTCATAGCTATCGTGGGTATTCCAGAACTTGGAGAGAAAAAAGAATCCATTGAAGAATAACACTTTGTTCGAATAAGGCTGCTATATTCTCTTTTTTTTAATTGTAAACTCCCTAATCCAAGATAATCCTGCAATGGAATTCTACTTTAACCAGCGCTAACTTTCTCATCTCTTCTTTGTTGAACTCCATTTTCTTTTCCATGATTTATACATATAAATCATCAAGGGTTTTGGATGGAACATGTTCCCTTTCCTTCTTCAAAAGTCTCCTTAAATCTGGGGGGCAATTCGCTACACACTCCGCATCAGATACATCAATCCAAATTGATTCTTGCGATGAACCCTTCAAGAGTGAGAGTGTCCATCTGGCAACGTTTTATGCAGGTGTCGCAACCCGTGCACAATTCAGTTATCTTAATATTCTGATTTCAACACCCCTAAAGCTTAAAAAACGCCAATACAAAAAATGCAAAGGCTTTCCGTGGTTCACACCATGATCTCTGAATTTCTAAGGTCCTCGCTGATTTGAAAAAGACAGGACTTATAAGATATGCTACAATCACCGAGCCATTATATGTTACAACTAAATTAGGTGGTGTACACAGATACCAGAACCCAAAATACAAGAAGGGACATACCAAGACGCCATAACTTATACACCAAAACCAATCAAAATCATTCGAGATTTGGAGATAATCAATATCCTTAGAAATCCGAACTACTACCTGATTGTCAAAGTATTACAAAAGGGACCAATGACTGTTCGTGACCTAGAGAAAGCCTACAAAGAAGCAGCAGAAAAGACAGAATTATTTGAACCAAAATCTAACAAAACAATTTACCGGTATATGAAGATCCTCGAACAAGCTGACCTTATTAAGCCCGCGGGACAGCGGATGAATATCGGCAAGACTGTAACTGAAACGTTATTTTCACGGACAGCATCAGTCTTCCTCATACTTGGTGAAGAACCGGAGTGGTGGAAGTCCAAAGAAGGGATGGAAGTTGCACGCAGGATTGGTAAGATTGTCTCACATCTTCTAGATTCATCTGAACCACCTATTTCTGAAATACAAGAACTACTCATACAATACCAGCAAACAAACGAATCTGAACAGGAAAGATTAATGACCACTGCCCCTGAAAAAATAGTACAATTAATTACCGAAGGCGATTTCGACCAACTTAACAAAGTAAATGATTTCGTCCAAATTTTTATGACATTTATGAGGAATCCGAGTTTGTTCAAAAAACTCCGTAGGCTCTTTAAAAAATCAACTTAACAAAGATTCTCCTCTACTCCGGTGGTTCCCAAATCAACAAGCTTATATATAACATACAAATTTCATTGTTTTAGAAAAGTTTTCTAATATTATGAGAATATGATTCTCATAATAAGCGAGGTAATTGCGGTTGAGGACCTTGCTCATAGGAGAAAAGAACGAGAATAGCTTGATTGTCGATGTAAACGATTACTTTTTTCTTATCTGGGTTATGCAAAAAATTGAAAGCTGCGAGCGGCTGCTCAAGACGAAAAGTTACTTATTCTTTGGCCTATTAAGTTTCTTTTGGCTAATATTTCGAACAGGGACCAAACCAACACGGATCGTATACCCCTGTCAGCGCGCAGCGGTGAATACCGTCTCGATGGCAGCACACACACTGCTTCCCGCAGCAGTAACCTCGCTGTTTGTCGGGTTTTCCATGCGGTCATTGAAGATATCAGCGGCAAAAATCAAGACAGGATTGAAGCGGTACTGGAAACCCCTTGTTGCGCTTCTCATCATCGTACCTACAGTTGGGTTTGGTATCGCCTTCCTATTGAATCCTCCACAACCACCTGTATATCCCGGTGATGTCAACCTCACATTGACTCCACAAACAGCGACCTCCTCTCCTGCTTCCGATATCTTCGTCCTCAAAAGCCGACCATTCGCTCATATTACTAATCTCATTAACCTCATGGGGTCTCAAGGACTCGACTTTTACCTGTCAGGGACTTCGGGCACCAACCAAGGACCTTCAGGGCTTATTGACAACAACGATGTCGTACTCATCAAAATCAACAGTCAATGGGATGAACGGGGTGGAACAAATACGGATTTGCTTCGGGAACTGATTCAAGCAATTCTCGACCATCCTGATGGATTCGTTGGTGAAATCGTTATCGCGGATAACGGACAAGGATTTGGGAGTTTGGATTGGGCTGAAAACAATGCGGAGGATCATAGTCAATCGGCGAGGGATGTTGTTCAGAGTTATTCGGCTTTATACCCGGTGAATTTGTTCGATTGGCAAACCATTCGAGGTACTGAAGTCGAAGAATATTCCGATGGTGACATGGATGACGGATACATCCTCTATGACCTCCCCGATCCCGATACTGGAATCTACGTATCATATCCGAAATTCCAAACAACCGATGGAACCTATATCAGCTTCAGGGATGGTATTTGGAACGGGCACTCCTACGAAAACCGCCTCAGAGTAATTAACTTTCCTATTCTCAAATCCCATCACAGTTATGGTGTTACCAGTGCTACAAAACATTACATGGGGGTTGAATCCGAAGGATCTGCTGTTCCTGGTGGATTAGCCAATGGTCACTTTTGCGTTGCTACAGGCGGCATGGGCACCCTCCTTGCTAGAACACGATTCCCCGTCCTTAACATCCTTGATGCAATCTGGGTTAACGCCAACCCGTGGCCCTCCTTCCATTGCGGACCATCCACCGGCTATGAGGAAGCAACACGAATCAATGTCCTCATGGCCAGTACTGACCCAGTCGCCTTGGATTATTGGGCTGCGAAATATGTCCTTCGGCAAACCGCCAACTTAACCACTTCCCACGATACCTATACCCTCGATCCCGACAATACAATACGAGGCGGGCTCACCGAGGCCTTTGGAATCTGGTTGCCTCTCACCGAAGCAGAACTCATCCAAAATGGATACTCAGTCACCTGTGATCAATCCCGAATGAATGTCTATATCATTCAAACTTTTTCTTGCCCCCCTGATAATCCTGCCTTCTCGTTCGTAAATGGACAAGTCATGGCTATAGTGAACTCGCGGAAATCTCCCAACTAGTTTCATCCAAATCTGAAAATACACCGGTGGCAAAATCTAATAATAGTGATACTTTTCGTCAGAGAAGTTTTTGAACATGCACTTCATGCTTCGCTGGATTGTTGCTTCTCATGGCGCTGGTTACCTCAGAAGCCATTTTGGCACTTTTCTTTTGTATTCAGTGTATTCCTCACCGAATCGTTGTTCGAGTCTCTGTTCCTCATAGTTCACCATCTTGATATAGAGACGAATGATGAACAACCAAGGGATAAGGCTCAACAGCGACAGTGTTCCAAGAATGCATCCTAGATACGCTAGGATGTACCCGAGGTACATAGGGTGTCGAACATATGCGAAGATTCCGACAGTCACCAACCCTTGCAGCTTCTTGTTAAATAAGAGCCAGTGCCCCCATGCAGCCAAACCGAAACCTAACACCAGCACACTCACAGCAAACACTACGCGAACCACCAAGAGAATGAAAGTTGCCAGGAAGGTTGAGAAATGAAAGATGAAGGAGTCCAAAACCCAAATAACTGAAAAAATTACGAGATGTACGATTTGAAGTAGGTGTGCACCTGGCATCTCTTCATGATGTATGCTCATCGATTTGTCCTCCATTGCATGCTCTTACCTGCATTCTTGCCAATGTATGGGTGATAAGAATATTGGGCAACCCCACGAACTATTTCCAGAGCTACCAGAAGTCTTACCTTAACAGAGTTCCCGATCACAAGTACAACCCCCATATTGGCAAGAGGAAATGTATGAACACGTTATTGACTACATGTAGGATTAGGTCGGGATAGATGCTTTTTCGCCAGATGAAGAGAGTCATGGGTAGAAGAGCCCAGAGGAATAGCTGAATAGCGCCTCTCACCCCCCAAAATGGTAGATACACAAGGGCAAACATGATGCATGACATCAATCCAGCAGCCCACCTATTTTGAAGCCTTCCGCTGAGAGTGGTGATACTGTACGCTCTATAGAAGGTCTCCTCGATAACTGGTGCAGTTACAAGCAGTCCTACAAGGCTCGGTGAACCACTTGGCTTTTCCGCTGTAATACCGTTTTTAAAAATCTCATGTCCCTCTATATTGGTAGGTGTTCTGGGGTATCCATCTCTTGTGAAGAGTTCCTTTTTGAAGTCTTCTTACCGTCATCAGCCACGAAATAACGAAGAAGATTATTGTTGAGATCAAGGCACTTATTGGAGTCATTAAATGTGCCCATGGTCCTAGCATGACCTCGCTCAATGCTGTAATTACATTAATCCATCCTGTGGTGATGGCTATGGTCAAATACATGGAATAGAAAATCAGGGCACTCATCGTCAGATAGGTTATGGTCAGCCAATTATCTTTTGTTGTTCGAACCGCTTCAATGGCGATAATTGCTTCTCGGCCTTGATCAGTTAGTTCGTATGAACCTTGGTCATTAGCTTCGATGAAGCCAACGAGTTTGTTCAGATGATGGGTAAGGTTCCCACCACTGGAGATGCCTAGTTTGCGTTTTAACTCACCAAAGCTTAATCTGGTTTTACTCAGTATTTGTAGAATTTGTATCCTAGTGGTGTGGGAGATGGCTTCAAAAAGTTCAGCTGTCGCAGAATCTCTGTTTTGTGCAACTTTCTCATTCGTTTCTTTGGAACTCATTGGTAATTACATTCTCCAATAAATCTTTCAAAACTGCACCCTATTTAATTCCTCAGTTCTTGACCGCTTGTCAAGACACTCCAACCAAATTTTTTCTAAGCTTTTGAGTCAATCAAGCTACGTTGAACTACCTCTCGAAAAGTTATACTTACATATTCATACTATTCTATGTCTGGGTAGAATCGTTCATCTCGGGGCATAGTTAGATACTCCCAAGAATCAGACACAATATGCTTTGCAAGGAAGACGATTTGCCCTATATGAAACGAGTAGTGTGTTAATTGCCACCCTATTGCTTCTAGCACAGAATAGCGCTTCTTCCTGATGAACACGTTCTTCAATAAGTCATCAGGCGTCAGCCCAGAAAGTGCATCAAAAACACATGCCCAGCCATCCTCCCAGGTCTTCAACAGTTCGTCTTTGGATGCTCTGTAAGTTTGGTCAAATTCACTGGGTCTGTCACGAGAGGGTTTTTCCCCATCAGTTGTTAGAAAATCTGTCCATCTAGATTTCATATTTCCCGCAAGGTGTCGAATCAATATCGCGATGTTATTAGACTCCTCATCCAGAAGAAGGAACAAATCCTCCTCATTTTTCACTTGGTTGAAAGCCTTCTCTGCCTTCAGCTTCAGATATCGAAAGCGTTTCATGACATAATCAAGGAAGTGCTGTCCAACTGAAACTGTGGAATTATCACTCATATAGGCAAGTTTACCATACATATTAAATAAAGAGTTCCCAAACTGGTGACTAGCTATAGCCAATGCCCTGTCATCCTTTTTTCAATGTGCGATGAACGAGGCATAACTCCTCAAAGACTTCCTTCCAGACTCAGAATATGGACTTTCAACAAATTGGAACTACTCCCTCATTCCTAGGACCTTTCATGTAGTTTTGACGAAGACATTGAAAAGCATTAAAATGAGCCAGACTATGACTAATAGGTAGATGCGAACAGACTAGACAGCGGTTATATGATGTCTAAGTTGCTAATAGCTTTACATACAGCGCCTAAAGGTTTCTTGCGGAAGAAACCACCCTATAACACTAGTGACGTTTTACGCCTCATCGACAAGGCTGCTTCAATGGGATTTTTTGGCTTTCAACTAGGACCGCTTTGGTCGTTTCCAAACATTGATGGTGTACAGGTAAAGAAGCGGTTAGATGCCCTGCAATTGCACAGGAACGTCCATGTTGGTGGAATCTATAACGCTGAAAAATTTCTGTCTGATGACGATGTTTACAGACAGGCATTAAACGAGATATGCAATGGTATCAACCTTTGCAGGCAGGTATCCTCTAAACTAGTATCGTTTCATCCACCCTTCTTCCCCGATAACAGAAAGCCTGATGGTGATATTTTGGTGGAATGCCAAGCCGCATTCAGAACTTTCATCCATCAGATTATGAGCCTGACTGAACCCTATGAAATAGCAATTGCAGTTGAATCCTTTTGCTATCCGCCCTTCATATTTTCTGGAATCAAAGACTTCACTGCATTCATCCAACAGTTTCCACCAAAGCAAGTTGGCATAGTGGCTGACATAGGCCATCTATTTCAAGCACGCCTAGACGTTAACAATTTTCTCCTTAAATGTCGCCATCGCCTAAAAGAAATTCACATTCATGACGCTACCCATGGACTCGACTATCGTCAGGCTACCCATCTCCCTATAGGACAAGAAGAAATCAACTTCACAGCGCTCATCAAAACCCTTCGAATAATCGAATACCAGGGATGGCTCACATTTGAAATCAGAGGAACCGAGCGAGAAATCTTGATGAGTAAAAAAGACCTCGAAGCAACCCTCCTGAAATTAAATGGCAAGCCAATCGTTAATAAGTATCCCGAGGAATCTATGTAAAAAGAATCATGGAATCTAGCATTCAATAAGGTTTGACAAATCAGATATTGACAACCAAACCTATTCATAATTGAAAAGTGAAAAAGAGGGTCTTTTTATCTGAGGATTACCACGTGTTAGTCTGTAGCAGCTAACACATGATAGAGCTTGTGGGTCTAGTAGCACTACTAGACTACCTAACAACTACGTGTTAGCATGACTCAATTAACCGGAAAACGGTGATGTTTAGTGTTTCCTTGTCTTCCCAGGTTCAAAATTTGTACGCCACAAATTAAGATGAATCGTTCGGAGAAAAGGCATCTTACTATATGTTAGATAAAACTAAGTTGAGTAATCTGTTTAAGGAATGGTGCAGGATCGAGGGAAAACTTTGAGATAGGAAATTCGGCTCGGGTCGCTGCAAGTTCGGCAATATATTTCCCGGCACGGGGGTCCTCCCACCATGCTTCTCCAAACTCTTCAATTAGATTATGCTGGATCTGTGTCGTTCTCATTGAAGCCATTAAATAGCTGGGATTGTAGAGAATATGTTCGACGTTTATAGGATAGAGAAGCCAATAATTACCGGGGATTTCAATGTAAAAGCGACGAGTGAGATTTTCCCATTGAGACGATGCTTGTTCAAAGGATAAGCTGTCTTTCCAGAAGGATAGCTTCATTAAGCTATTGACCGCAAGAAAAACAGTGAAGAAAAGTCCTGAAGTCTTACTACGGTCAAGACAATCATTGATGACTTTGGAGGGTAATCCAAGTTCTTTAGTGAGAAATAATCGGTTTTCAAGTAATCCATCAATGAGGAACGAGAAAGTTTCAGCCACACTAAGGGGAACCGCGTGACGCTTCCAAAAAGGATCCTTCGGGTTAGCACAAAGTGCATGAATGCCATGTCCAAATTCATGAAAGATACTAATGAAGGCTCCTAATGGATTATATGGATTGTTAATAACTCGGATATCCTCTGGAATGCGAACCTCAACACACACAGCATGAGGGCGTTTCAGAGGTCTGTCATCAGAATCTATTTTTATCCCTTCAACGTTAAAACCAAGAGTCTTCAAAGTTTTTTTCACATGAACCAATGGATCAAGGTCCCTTAGATGGTTGCTTAAAGGCTGATTAACATGATAGTGAAAAAATGCGTGATCATCTTGGGGACTAAATGGTTCACCTTTTATTTTCTGACAGTAATATTCGGCTGCTTGAAGAAAGGGTTTTCGTGCCCCCTCAGCCAGTTGAGTAATTAGTCTTGTAAGTGTGGAATATTGGATTTGTTCTTTTTCTAAATAAATATCCAGTGGGTTTTCGTTGTAGCGGTCACAGATCTCTTGATGGGCCGTGAACCGTTGTTTTACATACGGAATGAGTTTTGGGGCTTGTTCAACGAAGGAGTCAAAAGCTACCTTGAGTGCTGACCAGTCTGTTGTTTGAATTCTGAATTTACCCCAAGTCAGCAAGTTAACTGGGTTCCCATCAATTTGAACTTCCGGTGTTGAGATTTTTTCATATTCTTTTGAAAGTTGAAGAATAAAGGGGAGTCCCATTACATTCGCTAGATTTTCGAGCATTAATAAATAAAATGAACGCGGCTTAATTGATTGTTCTAATGCGGTTTCAGCCAATTCTTTTCCCTTGATGGCTGTTTGGAATAACAAGGTTTCATCAAAGGGTAACCCCGCATATTGTTTGTACAACTGGTCCATTACCGTTGCATACAAATCCTCTGCTTGTTTTTCTATTTCGTCAACAGATAGCAAAAATGAAACCACTCCTAATTTTTCATCAGCTCGTTGGCTGATTTGAATATCGTGTAGACTAAGGCTTTGTCGATGTATTTAATTTTTCACTACCAGGTCTTGAAAATGGTATACTTGTTAGTTGTCGAAGAATATTTTGAATTAAGAGCCTTCCTGCTTGCTTTCTTTGATGAGATATGGACAGTTCTTGAAAACTACTGGTAATATGCTTCTCTGAACAAGCAGCAGGGCGTTATAAACCGTTTTTGCTTATGCTCGGCTTTGTCGTGATTTATGTTTCTTGATGTATTCCGTTTATCTCTTCCAAGATCGGTGGTCAAGTCTTAAGTTGAGTTGCGATTTTCTTTCCGAAAGCTTTGCATTTAGGAAACTCTCCCTCTGTGACTGGCCCTTTCATTCCGTCAACCCTTATTGATAGGCCAGAAGTTATTAGCTTCAATCTGGGAACCTTTTCGCTTATCCTCTTCTCCATTTTCTTCACAGACTTTTCAAAGTCTTCTCCCAGATAGGTGTCGAAAACAGCAACCCATTTCGCCTTTAAGTCAAGTTTGCCAAGTTTATCAATAAATTTATTAATACCCCTAACAGGTCCCCCAAAATGCGTTGGTGACCCTATCAATATTGCATCATACTCAGCTGCCTTTTTAGGATCGGTATCCTTGACATCACTGATCGTAGTTTCTATTCCTTCGACTTCACCTATTCCCTCCATGATCTTTTCTGCTACAAGCTTTGTGTTGCCATACTTTGTGTCATAAACGACAATAATCCTTACCATTTCGTTCACCCTTCATTATACCGATTCTCTTAGTTTTTATGACTTGTTGTTTGTTTTTGTGACTTGTTGGACTGCGCTCGCAGGTTATCCATCCTCGAAGCGGCCAACACCTATGAACTGCTAGAAAGTGGCATCTTTGTTGCAGGAGTGTCTTTTTATCCTAGAACTAGCACGCGTTATTGTGGTAGTGACTTAACAAGTATTGATATTTTTATTCATCTACGGTGTTAGCAACTACTTACTATACCGGAAAATGGTGGTGTTTAATGTTTCTTAACCTGCCCAATTTCGAAAAAGTAAATTGCAACTAGACTTTAAACGGCTTGCGAGTATGTGTCACTTTGTGATGACCGCTGTTCAACTCCTCGAATTCTTTCTTTTCACCCTAAAATCTACATTTTCAATACGTAGAAGTTATTTTCTTTTTCTACTTCTTCGAATTACTACATAGATCACAGGAACTATAATGATGACAACCATTACAAAAAGAATAAACAGAGTTTTTTGAATCTCTAATTGGGAATAGAATGTTAGTTCAGCTAAGGCCAATCTAAGCGCCCTCCACAAGCCAAATATCTCATGTAGTGAATTGTTGTAGTTGTCTAGACTGTTTGTATTCGAGTAATATTCTACACTCTGATCTAAACATTTGGAAGCATTCAATAAATGCGCTTCTATAATGGATGGAACTCCACCATATTTGGTTGTACAGATTCCAACAGTATCATTCCATGTGCTCACAGCATCTTTCCAATATCTTGTAATGGACTCTCTTTGGAGCGTGTCAATATCCATCAAGGAAATCGTTGGAGCTTGGTTCGCGTAATTCATCTGTGAATACGACATATCCCAAAGCCAATTGAGGTAAATCTCTACACTAGCGTCAGGGTGGTTATAGTTGCCCCAAGAGTATGCATCATGAGGATGATTTAACCCCAAAGCATGTCCAATCTCATGCATGATTTTCCAAGTATACCCAAAGCATTGGTCCGTCTCTATATTCAATGTAATATTAACAGTTGCTACTTCATTTTCATTATTTTCAATGACCAGATGATATCTTCCATAAATCGTACCTTCGAAGTTTGATACCACCCTACCTGACCCAACTGAGACATTCTCAAATGATCCATTCAGAAGATCCACGAATGGTAAAGCCTGCTCATATTGATTGTAACCATATTCATCTAGAAAATAGACGCTAACCATGCTGCTTAGAACATCCATCGAAAAATCAACAGAATTAATGCTTCTCCCTAAATATCCTGAAACATTGAAGAAGTCTCCACTCTCAATTTGAAGACCCTCAAGTGGTATGATCTCCTGATGGATATAACTTGGATCAAGTTCACCCAGACTTTGTTTTCCATAAATGTAGGCAAACTCGCCTTCGACGCCTTTAGCAAATCCTCCCCAATCAGGATTGAAATTCCAACCTACAGGAATTGATAACAAGAAGATTGGTAGTACTAATCTAGTTTGTGAGCTCGGATGGGAGAGCCTGATGTATTCTTGGTCAAAAAATTCCATCAGAATCCTCGGGTCATAGGTCTTAGCTTGATCATCTTTGGAATCTTCAAGGGCTGATACAAAACCAGGGTCCGATTCCC
>JABXGX010000027.1 GCA_016550405.1 archaeon
GTATTATGACAAATCTTGGTGAAATTCATGAGTAGTAATCCTGTATATGAACGATTACGAGAGCATCTTGACAACCTTCCGGTTGGTTTTCCGAAAACAGAATCAGGAGTAGAAATTCGAATACTCAGACGGCTTTTCTCTGAGGAAGAGGCTGAGATGGCCATCTATCTAACCTATATTCCTGAAACAGTTGACCAAATTGCTCAACGAGCAGGGCGAACCTCTAAAGAGATTGAGCCAATATTGGAACAGCTAGCTGATAAAGGGTTGATTTTCCGCTCCCATAAAGGAGGAACTACTCAATATCGGGCTGAATGGTTTGCTATTGGTATTTACGAGCACCAAGTCAATAACATGACCAAAGAATTTGCCGAAGACTTTGAGCAGTATATGGAAGAAGCGTTAGTTGATGAGCTCGTTGCTTCAGCTGATCCACCTCAACTCCGAGTAATTCCCGTGGCTGCAAGCCTATCTCCTTCGATGGGGATTCTACCACATGAGGATGCCCGAGAAATTGTGAAGATGCAAAGTAAAATCGCGGTTGCACCGTGCATCTGTAAACGGGAAAAGGAGGTTTTGGGTGAGGCATGTGATAAGCCTGAAGAAGTCTGTATGGTCTTCTCGACTGGTGCATACTATTATATTGAAAATGGGTATGGCCGCGAAATTACAGTAGATGAAGCGCTAAAGATTCTTGACGAAGCACACGAGGCTGGTCTAGTGTGTAGTCCAAGCAATGATCAAAGAGGTTTTGTGATTTGTAATTGCTGTGGTTGTCACTGTGGCATTTTGACGAATCTTAAGAAGTTACCAAATCCAGCTAGACTTGTCGCTAGTAATTACTATGCAAAAGTTGATGTTGACAGTTGTACTGGATGTGAAACATGTTTAGATCGCTGTCAGATGGATGCCATTTCGATAGAAGCAGGTGCTGCAAAAATCGATTTAGAGTACTGCATTGGCTGTGGGTTGTGTGTTACCACTTGTCCTTCCGAAGCTCTTTCCCTGAAGAAGAAAGACAAAACGGAGGTTAGTATACCACCGGCAGACGCCTTTGAATTGTACCGCGAGATTGGTGAAAAACGCCTTCAACGAAGAGTTAGCGGTTCAGATTAGAATAAATCCTGTTTAGTTAAATCACCACTAATCAAGTAGCGTATGATTTCCTCTAGGTTGTACCAGGAATCTAAACGATAAAAAAGATTTCAAACCTCACCAGAATCTACGAAGCTAGATTTGTTTTCTTCTACGATGACATACTCTCGCTGAGAAACTTTGGTAAACCCAAGCTTTTGGGCAGTTCGAACCGAAGGCAAATTATCATCACCTGTACTCCATACCGGTGTGATTCCACGTTCTTGTAATCCCTCAGCAACAATGGACGCCGCAGCACTAGCTAACCCTTTGTTCCGCCAATCCTCGCGTGTGATCACTCCAATATCAGCATATTTCTCGGTATGTCCACCAGTATGAGCAATCGAGACAATCTCGTCTAATGCAATCCCACAGGCAACTAGCCCATCTTCAAGCAACCCGATGGCTGTACCATATCCATGTCCACGAAATTCCTTAGGCGCAGCCTCTAACAACTCCACATCCTCAATAGTCAAACGTCTAACAAGCTCGTGCTCAAATCTTCGAACAGGAACTGATAGAGCGTAATAGAAGTCACTATAATAGCGAACTGGTCGTTTCAGTTGTTTCTGCACGAATGAGCCAATAGTCGAGGCTATCTCAGCTGGGACATTCACACAGTCCCATCCTTTAATTGATTGAAGTAACACCCAAATTGCATCAAGATTAGTTCCAAAAATACGAGGTTCGTGTGGCATGTTGATAAACTGTATCAGAGCCGCCTTCACTTCTGGAAGCTCGCCAACAACGGTTGCCTTGCAATATAGTCGTTTCAATGCATGAACAGCAAGAATAGCCTCAGGAGAATCACTTAGAAACTCTGCTAACATTGACATCTGTTCTGCATCCAACACAAAATATGATTCTCGATTATTCAACGTAGATACCTTGGTGAATGTAAGGTACTTGAAAGAAGAAAAATGTACCAAAAAAAGATAAAGGGAAACCCTCCCAGCAGAGGGGAGAGTTCCTTTCTGTTACTGTTTTCCTAATTCTTCATCCCGAAGGACGCGTCGAAGAACCTTACCCACAGCCGACTGTGGCAATGAGGCGCGAAATTCAATTATGCGCGGACGTTTATAGCCCGCCATACGATCCTTAGCCCAAGTAATGATTTCTTCTTCCGTCGCCGATTCACTCGGAGCAAGCACTACATAAGCTTTCACAGTCTCATTGGCAGGATCATCTTCTCGTGGAATACCAATCACTGCAGCCATCTGAATCTTCGGATGCTCAACCAGCATCTCCTCGATTTCAGCAGGATAGGCCTTGAATCCAGAGACGTTGATCATGTCTTTCTTGCGGTCGGTGATGTGGAGGTAGCCTTCTTCGTCGAAGTGTCCAATGTCACCGGTAAGAAAGAAGCGTTCGCCTTTGATGTCGCGCATGACGGCTTCGGTGGCTTGGGGTTTCTGCCAGTATCCTTTCATGACTTGTGGTCCTGAAATGGCGACTTCACCATCTTCGCCAGTTTTCTTTTCTTTAGTACCGGTTTCGAGGTCAAGGATTTTGATGATGGTGTCTGAGATTGGGAAGCCGACGGATCCGAATTTGCGTGTGCTGAGTTTGGAGGGATCAGCGCTTACGAGAGGGGAGGTTTCGGTGAGTCCGTATCCTTCAAAGAGGATAGCTCCAGAGGCGGCTTCGAAGGCCTTGGCTGTAGCGGGTGGGAGGGGGGCAGCTCCAGATCCACAGGCCTTGAGGCTAGTCAGGTCGTATTTTCCGATGTCCGGGTGGTAGGCCATGCCTGCATAGAGGCTGGGTACCGCATGGAAAAGGGTGCCTTTGTTGTCTTGGGTTTGTTTGAGTAGATCTGAGAGCGGGGGTTTCCCGGCGCGGGGATCTGGAATACAGACACAAGCGCTTTGGTGGTAGACTGCTGCGATCATAGTGAGGGTAAGTCCGTAGCTGTGATACCAGGGTAGGGCGCCGATGTAGACTTCTTTGCCAGTTTCGAGAGGTTGGGCTTTGCCACCCTCTTTTGGTTCGAGTTTGACCCATTCATCGTATTGCATGACGTTCGCGTGGAGGTTGTAGTGGGTTAGCATGGCACCTTTGGGAACCCCAGTAGTTCCTCCAGTATAGAGGATGAGGGCGAGGTCGTCCTTGGGTTTCAGTTTGATACTTGGTGGTGTGGATTCGTATTGGGTCATGATGTCGGAGTAGAAGGTTGTTTTGTCTTCTTCATAGTATTTGCTTTTAGGGATTTTGCCAAAAAGCCCTCCCAGAACTGCTTTTCCTTTGGAGAGGAAAGGTTTGATGCTGCAAACGATTACGTGACTGCAGTCAGTATCAACTAGTGCATCATAGCTATTGGGAACAAATATCGGGTGATCGAAGACAAAAACTGCTTTCGCTCCAGAGTCTTTGAGTTGGTGGTGTAATTCCGCTGTTTTGTATTGTGGGTTACATGTAACGACTGTACCACCTGCTTTGAGAGTGCCAAAGAATGCGGCCGGGTAATGGGGCACGTTTGGCATGTAGATGGCTACGCGGTCACCTTTCTTGATCCCAAGTTTTGCCAAGAAATTGGCTATTCGGTTGGCGCTTTCGTTTATTTCTGCGAAGCTTTGGGAGTTACCTGAATAGATTGTGTATGGCTTGTCACCGGCTTCTTGTGCTGCTTTTTCGAGGATTGCGAAGAGTGGCTCTTCGGGGTATTTGATGGTTTTTCTGACCTCTTCGGGCCATTTGTGTTTGTGCCAGAGCATTTCTTTCATGTATCGTCCTACACTCCATTGGAGTAATTGTAGTTAGTTTGAGCTTAGTATCGGGTATTGGTACGGTTCTAGTTGAATTACCTTTTGGCAGTGTAGGAAAGTGGCGACAAAAATCATTAACGGATGGTTCCTCAATGACAGAATATTACAAAGTTCGTTCTTCTAGTCAAAATTGAACGGTTGGGGATGTTAAAAAGGTGTCAAAATCTAGTGTTGTAACGAAAAGGGAAGAAAAATAGGAAGCTGGATCTGAGCTAGCTGCTCAGACCTCAACTTTGAGACCGAGTTCACGGACAAGTTCTTTGTAGCGGTTGCGTACAGTGACTTCGGTAACTCGACTGATTTCAGCAATTTCGCGTTGAGTACGGCGTTCGCCTTCTTGGATAGAGGCGATGTAGAGGCTAGCCGCGGCGAGACCTGTGGGATCCTTACCAGCTGTTATGCCTTTGGAACGAGCTTGGTCCACAATTTCTGCCGCTGTGTGTTGGACGTCGCCGCTAAGCTCTAAGGCTTGAGCAAAGCGGGGGATGAAATCGGTGGGTGAAGCGATTGGAATTCGAACTTCGAGTTCTCTAAGAAGGAGCCGATAACAACGTCCGAGTTCCTTGCGGCTGATTCGACTGTGATGAGCAATTTCATCGAGGGTTCGTGGAACCTGACGGAGGCGACAAGCGGCATAAACACAGGAAGCGATCATTGCTTCAATACTGCGACCACGAATTAGGTGGTGTTCTATGGCACGCCGATATAGGATCGCTGCTGCTTCCTTTACTGGTTTAGGTACGCCAAGTTGGCTGGTTAACCGGTCTAATTCACTCATGGCATAGGCGAGATTTCGGTCTATGCTGGAATGAACTCGCGTTCGGATTTGCCATTTTCGGAGCCGATAAATTTGCGCCCGACGGCTAGGGGCTAATTTCTTTCCATAGGCGTCGCGATTCCGCCAGTCAATCATGGTGCTAAGGCCTTTATCATGCACCGTGTAAGTCATCGGACTTCCCACTCGGCTGCGTTTATCGCGCTCTTCCGAGGTAAAAGCCCGCCATTCGGGTCCTTGATCGACCATGTGGGCGTCAAGTACAAGTCCGCAATTCCGGCAAATGATTTCACCACGAGTGGTATCACGGATTACCTCTTGTCCACTGCAGTCTGGACAGCGAGTGGGTTGTTGAGGAGTTTCTGGTGGACTGACCCGTAGTTTTTCTTCTACAAAAGGAGCTTCTTCAACCATTACTCTTTCGACCTTCTTTCTCCGATGAAGAGGGGACCGGGGGCGTTGAGAGAGTCTGCTCGCTAAGAGCATCGTCCCAGTCCGTTGGTGGGTATTTCAAGCTATTTTTTCCATCATCCGCTGGTTATGACGGAAAAGGATGCTATCATCTTGTGTGTTTGTGGTATTTTTCCCCGCTTGGTCTGGCGAAACCTTTATAAGGTTCGCCAGTAGGGAACCGGCTTCCAGCCTTTTAAAGCTTTCTTCAACCATATGTGTGAATATAATTAAGTTGATGATAGCTTTACACATATCTCTGTATTACCCGACTCAAATCCGTTTTTTCATGAGTTTTTTCGATTTCAGCGAACAGTTGGAAAAAATATCTAATTTTCCGAATTTATTCGGTGGTGATTTCAATGCCATCCTTTGTGACTAAGAAGGTATGTTCGGTTTGGGCAACCCGACTGCCTTTGGTGTCAGCTAGCACACTGTACTGTCGAAGAACTTTTTTTGTGGTTAGTTCACGTAATCCCATAGCTAGACTAAGTTTGGGGATATGTTTGGTAAGGTAGCGACGGCTAAAGGGTAGACCTTTGAATTCACGTGCTACAAGACGGAGTATGTCCCGGGCACCCTGTGTTCGGACTGGTGTTCGTGTAGGATTTAGGCTGTAAATATAGTACTGGCCTGTTTCGTGAACGCTCCCAGTACCAGTGGTTGCGAAGGTTTCAAGAGCGTACGCTTCACCTTCTTCGAGGATGGAACCGTGAGGAACCGCAATGTTTGGAAGGCTCTTAGGTCCGTGGAGAACATACTCGTCCAATTGGTGACCACTGAGATCACGAATTGGACGAAATCCGTACCCGCGAATTGTGTTTTCTATAATTTTTCCAAGATCTTTGCTGTTGGTTTTGGGTCGGATAAGAAGGAGGGCTTTGTTAAGAGACTCGCGACTTGCTTCAACAAGTGAGTCCAATTCAGGATTAAAACAGACCGTAGTTGCTGTGTCGGCGATAAATCCATCAACATGAACACCGATATCAATTTTGACAACATCGCCTTCCTGAATTACTGTTGTATCTTCTTCGGGGCTAGAATAGTGAGCTGCAACCTCATTTATGGAGACATTGGTCGGAAAACCAATTCCCCCACCTAGCTCAATAATTCGTGCTTCAACGGTTTCACAAATCTCAAGCGCACTGGATCCAATCTTGATTTGAGGGAGGATTTCTTGACGGACCTGGCTTGCAATCTTTCCTGCCTTGCGATATTTATCCTCAGAGGTCTCTTCGGGTTCCTGTTCCTCAGCCTCAACATGTGCGTCTTCTTCCGATTTGGAAAGGTTCTGTTTGGCTTCAGTGTCTACTTTTGGCTTCTCATCTAGTTTTTCTTTAGCTTTGGTTCGCTTTGGCATGGTGATCGCAGCCCTTTGTGTGTTGTGCCAGTTGAATGGAGATTCTTTAAGGTTTACGTTCCTCAATAGGCAGGATCTAGTATCCCTTTCAGAATTTGCGCATTAACCAGAACAATTTTAGCTCTTCTAAGATATTTACGGAAAGGGGTCCTGTTAATGTCGGCTACTGCCAAGAATCTTCAAGCACTTCTTCGTCAAATGGAAAGTACGACACCAGGTATCGAAGCAAGCGCAATAGTCACAGCTCAAGGGTTACCGATTGTGGCTGCAATGCCCCAGACCATCAATGAGGCTATCGTCGCTGCGATGACCGCTGCGTTACTTGGTGTGGCTGAGCGTGCATTAACGGAGATACCACGCGGAAAACTCATGCAGATTACTGTGGAAGCAGAAAATGGCTACATCATTTTGAAAGGTGCAGGAGAGAATGCAATTCTCACTTCTTTAGTCAAGAAAAGCGCGAACCTTGGGATGATATTCTTGGTTATGAAGCGGTATAGTAGCCAAATTGAATCAATCCTCCAATCATAGGGAAAAGGCTGAGTTATGGGAGAGGTATTTTCTCTAATTCACTAAGTGGCAAAAGGGTGGCGGCTCTAGTCCGCCCGTCGTTCACTTCATCTTGGTATCAGTGCGATCAGGTTTCCTCTTCATTGCCGCCGAGATAAAAGGAGAGCTGGGCGTTACTTAAGGGTTGTGAGGCAATCCTTGATTTGTTGTTGAATTTGGTTTTGCACTTCACGAATCGATGCTGCGGCATCAATTATTGTGAAGCCATTTTCATGTGCCCTTTCAATGAAGATTTGTCTTACTTTCTCTAGGAAGGCGACGTATTCGAATTTTTCTTTTGGCTTCGGTCGTCGCTTCCGCGCTAAGGCAGTTTTGGGGGCAATATCAAGCACAAAGGTGATTGTGGGAGTGAGGGCATACCTGTTTAGGTTCTGCACCCATTCGCGGTCAAGCCCAGATGAACATTGATAGGCGAAGGACGATTCAACATAGCGATCCGTGATAACAATTTGCCCTTTATCCAAAGCAGGTTGAATTTTGTTCAATGTATTATCAATGCGGTCAGCAGCAAAAAGCAAGGCATCAATTGCGGGTGATACCGTGGTGTCTTGTAAGATTGCCCGAATTAGCTTTCCAATTCTTTCGTCTGTGGGTTCATGGGTTTCGACTACTTCGAAACCTTTTTTTCTCAGCCACTTACTCAGTAATTTTGTGTGAGTGGTTGTCCCACTTCCATCGATTCCTTCAAGCGCAATGAAGAGCCCTTGTTGCATTCCAAGCACACTCAAGAGAAGTTGGTTTGGTCGTGAATGAGTTAGAGGTTATTAAATAAAAAGGGAGTGATAAGATTCCCTATGAATGTTAATCCACTATTTGCCTCTTCTGTCTTTTCAATATCATCGAACCTTGAAGTGTACCAAGTGATCAATTACGATTATTCTGATCCCGAAAGGGTTTACGCAGAGATTCTTGAGGATGAGGAAGCGGTTGAAGCTGAAATCGCTAAGATTCATTCGAATATGGCTGAATTTCTTGCAGCTGAAAAGGTGTACATTAACGGAAACCGAGTAAAACAGGAAATTATTCATGTTGATATCGGATTGCGTGGAACTCCTGAAATTGCATATTTCCAATGGATTATACATTTCCAAGGGACACCAAGGAAGGATGAAAACATCTTAGCAAGTGATGTTGAACTAGAAGAAGCAGAATATGATATTGAAGTCTTGTATCTATTTCCCACAGGAACAAAAATCCTTGAAGTCATCACTCCAATGGAATCTGAGATCCGAGAGCCGCTTCTGTTTGTGTGGGCACAAAACGGGGATCTTGTTGGAGGCCATGAATCAGTTCGATTTCGGTTCAGTTAGCCTTGAAGTAAACGCCCACAGGAATAGCACCACTTGGTTCCTGGAGTGATTTTTGCTTGACAGTGCGGACAGATTTCTACTCCTTTCCGAGTAGGTTTTTTCTTCTTACTTGATGCAGGTGCAGTTAGTTGGTGAGTAGGAGCAGCTGCCGTTCCTAGGATTGCTCGGAGCCCTGCAATTATACTTGTGAGTTTATTGAGTTCATCGTCTATAACCTTCAGCTGTTTATTTACATCGCGTTTTGATACCTCATCGATGCGGGAACGAATCTGTAGTGTCTCTTTATCAAACTCAAGTTGTTGTTTTTGATCTTCTAATTGTGATAACCAACTGTTTGCCTGGTAGATTTCGTTTTCAAGCCGTTGCTTTGTTTCAGTCAGTTTACTCCCATATTCTGAGGACAACCGCTGATAAATCGCATCATCAACTTCTCCAGATTTCTGAAGTTCATCTAGGCGCTGAATACGACCTTCTTGAACTTTCTTTTCCTGTTGAAGTTGCTCAAGGGGTGTAGTCGCTTTGTTTTCTAAATCCTCAATTTCTTTCTTAATTGGATTTAATCGGGTTAGTAGCTTTTCAGACTGGGAAGTTGCCTCCTTTTCCGATAACTCCCCCACGAGTTGTTTGACTTTGATTGTTTCTTGCTCTTCCTCAAGCGCCGCTATTTGAGAGCGAAGCCTCTCGAGCTTCCCACGCATAATCAGGGCGGATTCTACAGTGGGAGGGATCGCCTCGACCTCTTTTGCAAGTTCCTTCGATGGAGTAGGGATGACTCTCGTTGTTTGGGGTTGAACTGTAGTTACTGTTTTTTGACTGGTATTAAGTGAAACTCCGCAGTAGGAACAGAACTTGGCATTAGGCTTTAATTGTCGTCCACACTCGGGGCATTGTTGATTTGACATTGTTCTCAGTCCTATCAGCTATCTTGAAAGAGCAGGAACGAACTTATAAAGTCGGGGGATTGGGCTAGTCGTTTCTCAAAGGATATAGTGAATTCCAAAAATTTGCAGAATCGTCAACACTATTGCGGTTATGAGGGGAACCGCAAGGTTGTCATCCAGCTGTGAAGGGAGGAGCTCAATAACCGCTGCTATAATTGCTGTTAATAGTGCTGAAATTGGGGACATGATAAGGAGGAGAACGAAAAAGGCGGAAGTGAACCCAATGAGTGTGCCTTCAATTGTTTTCTGCCGGTTGAAAGGGTAGTGGTGTCGTCCCAAAAAGATACCCCCGATGGTTGAAAAGGCATCACCAATCAAAAATACAATCACGCTTGCTACAGCAATATGGGGGAGTTGAAGAAGAGTACCAAAAATGAGGAGTGAAAGAGTGACTCCTGCAGCGAAATATAAAGGGGAAAGCACATGACTATCAATTTCTTCTTCCCGACCTGCGGCAAGAACCATATTGGAGATTAATGGTATCTTTATCCCAAAACTGCGAAAAACCTCAGAGAGAATAAACAAAAGTGTGAGACTTCCAATTAGCATGTAAATTGGAGTATGCCACGAGGTATCCCAAAACCAAAGAAGAGGAATTATCACCGCACTGGCATGCAGAAGCTGACGAAGAATCTCTTGACCTAGTCGTCGAGGAACGTGTATTTGAACAGAAGGAGAAGTCAAGTAAGGCAAAAGGGCACGTAAATCGGGTGTATTTACAACAACTCGAACATATTGGCGTGCGACTTGATCGGGGCGGAATCCAATGGCTAGGTTAACGTATTTGAAAAGCTGTACATTGTTGCGATCATTAGCGACTGCAACGGTTTCATAATCAAACAACTTATGTCTATCAATTAAGTCTTCGATGGCGTTGACTTTGGTTTTACCTCGACAATCTAAGGCTGCAATGTGACCAGTGAGTCGGTTTTTTTCAAGCTCGACTCGGATTCCGCTGGCGAAGTGGGCTCCCAGATTCTTACTTAACCTTGCTACGGCGAAATCAGGTATTCCTGAACTAGTTAGTACAATGATGTGGTGTTGGTCTCGGAGGATTTTGAAGGTCTGCTCAACACCTCGATGTAAATACACTTGGTCAGTCATGCGGATGAGCCAATCTTTGGGAACCCCGCGTAGTAACCGATAGGAATATCGCATGAAGGAAGCGACTTCCATGATGCGAGCCTCATAGAGAATACCTAATACGCCGAACACAAAGGCTCTTAATAAGCCAAGTCGTGCAATGATTCGCGATAACCAGAAACCATTGATGATAGTTCCATCAACATCGAAGGCGATGAGGCGGCGAGAGTTCGAATTGCCCATGGGTTATTTTAGAATTCGTTTGTCCTTTTATCAATAACTAAAAGAGAGTTGGGAGTAGGTAGTTTCCTAGGTTGACAACAAAGTTTTACTCACATCAATTCTAGAATTGAGGTGAATTATACCAGGTGGACGTTGATGCGACAATTTCTCTATGCGGACCCCACGGTATGTGTTGGTTGTCGAATTTGTGAAGCCGTCTGTAGTATACATTATGAAAAGACAATCAACCCTAAGAAATCACGGAATCGTGTACGCCGAGTTGATCCTGGGCTTGATGTTGTCGTTGCTTGCCGGAATTGTGATCAAGCATGGTGCATTGAAGCTTGCCCAGAAGAAGCCCTACGGAAAAACCGCAAGGGTATCGTGATTGTTGATTCTAAAAAATGCAAGGGATGTGGAGCATGCGTTGAAGCGTGTCCTTTTGGAGCGATCTTTTTGCACCCTGATACACAAAAAGCCATCAAGTGCATTGCCTGTGGATTCTGTACGAAATATTGTCCAGTTAACACTTTACGAATTCTAACTGATGAGGAATTGGCTTCGTTGAAGCAGCAAAAGGTGATCCAACACGAATGTAGGGATCTCCTTGACGAGCTTAGAGTAGAAGAAGCAGGGGAGAGTGAGAGCTGATGGCAAAGAAGACAAAACTGGGTGGGTATGCAGGTCAGCATTTGCATGTGGATATGGCAAAGGAAACATGTAAGCCTGTTCCAATTGACAAAGAGTTTGCCCTTGTGTATCTTGGGGGCCAAGGCTTTGCCTCACGAATTATGTATGATCGCGTTGGACCAACTACTGATCCACTGAGTCCAGATAATGTTCTCATATGGGCAACAGGTCCTTTCACAGGGACATTATGGCCCCAAGCATCACGCTATGTTGTAGCAGCGAAATCGCCTTTGACAGGTATCTTCGGTGAAGCCCATTCAGCTGGACATTGGGGACCCGAACTTAAATTTGCTGGATTTGACACCATCATCGTAACCGGACGGGCGAAAAAACCGCTTTATTTAATGCTTGATAATGGGTCTGCCCGTTTAGTTGATGCGCAGGATCTATGGGGCCGGAACACAAACGAGACTGAAGACATGATTAAAGAATCGCAGGGTGACCCAAACCTTCGCGTCTCATGCATCGGACAAGCAGGGGAAAATCTGGTCAGATTTGCTGCAATAATCAATGATTATGATCGGGCGGCCGCCCGTTCTGGTATTGGTGCTGTAGCAGGAAGCAAACATCTCAAAGCGGTTGCAGTCCGAGGAGGACAGGACATCCCTATAGCTAAACCTGATCTCTATCTTGATGTAATTGATGAACTACATAAGAAAATGTTGGCAAGCCCATTTACGGCTAGTCGGGCTATGTATGGGACAACTAACTTGGTTGAACTCATGCAAGAGATCGGGCGGCTTCCGAGCTATAACATGCGTTCTGGTGTGTTTGCTGAGTACCAAAAAATAAGTGGAGAAGCAATCAGAGAGAAGTACCTAGTGAAACCCCGCGCAGACTTCGCCTGTTTACAGCGTTGCGGACGATACACGCGGGTCAAAACGGGTCCCTATGCTTATTGTGGAGGAGCGCCTGAATATGAAACCCAGTCATCTATGGGAAGTCGATGTGGGAATGATAATCTTGAATCCATCCTCTATGGACACCATTTAAGCAACCTATATGGAATGGACACCATTTCAACTGGCGCGACTATTAGTTGGGCAATGGAAGCTTGGGATGAGGGGCTTATTACCGCTGAAGATACTGGTGGGATTGACTTAAGTTGGGGTAACCATGAATCGATTATCAAACTAATTCATATGATAGCGAAACGCGAGGGGTTTGGCGACATTTTAGCAGAAGGTAGTTACCGTGCTGCAAAACGCATTGGAAGAGGTACTGAAAAATTTGTTATGCACTGTAAAAAACAAGAAATCGCCGGACAAGAACCTCGTGCACAAAAATCCATGGGATTAGCAACCGCAACAGCTGCTCGTGGGGCGGATCATCTCTATGCATTTCCAGTTCTTGATGAGGTCGGATTTGATGAAGAGATTGGAATACGGTATGGCACTGAATACCTACCGGAAATTGGCGACCGCCTTGATCCGAAATATAAGGGCATCATGGTAAAAGAAAATGAAGACTTTTGTGCTGTCGTCGAATCACTTGGCGTCTGCAAATATGGAACCCTAATACCTCCTGTCCTCTTTTACGAAGATGTCGTTAAAACCTTTGATGTCACAGTTGGTATCGCAATAACTGAGAAGCAATTACGAGAAATCGGAGAACGTATCGTCAACCTGAATCGCTGTTTTAATGTGCGTGAAGGCATTCGACGAAAGGATGACACATTGCCAAGTCGGTTAACTGAGGTCCCCGCGCCAGAAGGTCCATCAAAAGGGCAGGTAGTCGAATTAGAACAGATGCTTGACGAGTATTATGAATTGCGAGGATGGCAGCTAAGTGATGGACTCCCTTCTAAGCATGTTTTACAACGGTTAGGACTTGAAGACCTGATTACTGACCTCGCTAAATATGATATAGTTTTACCTGAATAAAACGAGGTAAAACCGACACGGAAGCAAGGTTTAAATGAAAACCGAATGAGATTGAATTATCCGCGGGGCGTTCTTAGGGTAAGCCCTATTACTTGAATCGGTCGATAACAAAGGAATTTGGTATTATGAAAGTACTCGTCACAGGACCGCATCTATCAGGAAAAAGCACCCTCATTAAACAACTCGCCGAAGGAAATGTCATAAACATTCAGGCGAATGGCACAACCGTCGGTCTTGACCATGGTGTCGCTGAAGTATTTGGAGTTCCTGTTCGTCTATTTGGCACCCCAGGATTAGCCCGGTTTAAAGTATTACGGAGAATCATTTCCGAAGGTGCTGATGGCATTATCTTTGTGGTTGATGCAAGCAAACCAGATGGAGATGCTGAAGCCCGCTATATTTGGACAGAAATTAGCGATTTGCTTCCCAACGTTCCCTGTATTGTCGCAGCAAATAAACAGGATTTACGAGCTTCCAGAACACCAGATCGAATCCGCAAGGACCTTAGTTTCATGGTTGGGGTTCCCGTGATACCCATCAGTAACAAAACCGAATACAACTTAGACAAACTCCTGCCCGCTATGGTGATGCTCATAGTCTATGAATGGAGTCCGATTCTTCGAGCTTTTGGAGCTACAGGAAAAACAGGTTTCACAAATCTAGCGAAAAATCTTCATGTCAGTGAAAGCCAAGTCCGGAATTATTTGCGTTGGTTTGAACTTCGAAAATTGGTCCAAGTGGACTGGGATAAAGAAACTGCGCATGTGACTCCAGGTGTAGTTAAAATCCTTGCTCAACGATAGCAGATTTAAAAGCTCGAACTGCATGCAAGAATCCAGGGAATTATAATGACAAATGTAGGTCCGGTTTGGAAAAGCATCCTCAAAATCATCGAAGATGAAAGAGTTGCACATCTAACACTCATCGATCCTGACCCCATCAAGCAATCCGCTAAAGAAGCAAGCCAAATAGCTAATCTTGCGGAGAAGGCAGGAAGTAATGGCATTATGGTTGGCGGCTCAACCGCCTTTGGCATCATTGACGAGACAGTAAAAGAAATCAAGAAACAGGTGAATATTCCTGTCATTTTGTTCCCTGGCAATGTATCTGGGCTTTCACGTTCTGCGGATGCTGTTTTTTTCATGAGTCTTTTGAATTCCCGAAATACCTACTGGATGATAGATGTCCAAACCCTGGGAGCACGTCACGTCAAAGACTATAATCTTGAAGCCATCTCGATGGCTTATCTCATTGTCCACCCTGGAGGCACCGCAGGATTTGTCGGTGACGCACGACTTATTCCCCGCGATAAACCAGAAATTGCGGTTGGCTATTCATTAGCTGCCCAATATATGGGATTCAATTTCATCTATCTTGAAGCCGGCTCAGGCGCAGAAAATACTGTACCCCTCCCCATGATCAAATTAGTTTCAAAAACAATTGATGTTCCCGTTGCTGTTGGTGGAGGAATTTACACTCCAGATCAAGCCGCAGGAGCCGCTGCGGCTGGCGCCGATATCATTGTACAAGGCACTATCATTGAACGCACTATTCTAAAAGACAATGGTAAAGAGTTAACAGCTACAATTAAGGCCATGGGCCAGGCAAAAAAGAGCGACTAAGAGGCGAAAACAACTCTCCTAGCTGCTAACTCCGCCGCCTATGGGTGGGAATATCGCTACGACATCACCGTCAGTTAGAGGCGTCTGTAGCCCTTGTTGGAGCCTGACATGCCGTCCATTAACAAGAACATGGAAATATGATTTGAGAGACCCATCCGGTTCTAAGACCATTTTGTTGAATTTATCTCCGAATCTTGCCCCCAGGATGTCAATGACTTCTTGGACTTTTTCTGCTGCGAGTTGGATTTCTCGGACTCCGGTTAATGCACGCAGGCTAGTGAACATGCGTACAGTGACGATTGGCTTTTTGGTCATAGGTTTGCTATCACCTTATCCGCTGGTTTTGAAGGAGAGTGCACGGTGAGGACAGATGCTTACACAGACACCGCAGCCATAACAGAGTTCGGAATCCACTTGGGCCTTGTTGGTTTGGGGGTTGACGGCAATTGCGGAGTATGTGCAGGATTTATTACAGAGGCCACAACCTGAGCAAGTCTCTTCATCCACGGTTGGAGGAAGACTTTCGATTCGGAGTGTTTCTTCGGGAAGGTGTTTAAGAGCAATACCATGAACGTCTAAAGGAGAGTCGTGTCCATGGGTTTGAAGGAAGTCAGCAATTTCAGTGGCGATGCGTCCATACACAGAGTTGCCTTCGAGGATTGCTGCGGTACAGACTTGAACGGCAGTGGCTCCGCACATGAAGAATTCGATGGCGTCAGCGCCGGTGCTTACTCCACCCACACCAATTACTGGCTTGGATGTTCCCCGGGCAATATCAGCAACACAGCGGACTGCGAGGGGTTTGATAGCAGGTCCTGAAAGCCAGCCAACACCTCCTGGACCTCCAAGGAGGGGACGGCCAGTCTCAATATCTACATGTAAGCAAGGTCCTAGTGTGTTGATTGCTACAAATCCGTCGACATATTTCTCGACAGCCTTTATGAAAAGGGTTAGGTCCTTCACATGAGGACTCATTTTTGCAAAAACCGGGATTTCAACAGCTTCTTTGAGTGTTTTAGCGACTTCATTGAATACTTTAGGATCAGTTTCTATGTAATGGGTGCTAAATTCTATACCATCAACGCCAGCCTTTTCTACTAGGGGAGCGAGTTTCCGTAATTCGTCAGGTGTATAACCTACAGAAGCAATTAAAGAAAGCCCTGCTTCCTTTGCGCGAGGATATTCATGTTTAAGCCATTTTTCGTAGGGTTTATCGCTCCATAATTCATGGTTTAGTAATCCATAAGCACCGCGTACTCGAATGCGTTCAAAATGAACCACCTGATTTTGCATGGCGGTAGCAAGAAGCCATTGGCTTTTACCACGATCAAGGGTTTGCATATTAGGACGGGGAACTTCAGCAGGTTTGACGCTAATTGTTTTTGCAACTAATCCGCCTACTCCACCTCGCGCCGCCTGTAGGAGAGTCTCCCCATCTCGGCTAGTTGGTCCTGCCGCCGTTAAGACGGGGTTTCGAAGAGGGATGCCAGCAATATCAATATTCAAACTAACGGTCATTATTCTTCCACCAATTTACCCATTTTTGCTAACTCGTCTGCAACATCGGTTAACCCCAATCGGACGAGTTCTGATCGTTTTGGAAGGCCATCTTTTGACCAGTTTCGCACTTCATAATACTCGTCAAGCATTGGTTCTAGGTTACACACTTGACCTTTTGCAGGACCTTCGGGAATAGGTTCTTCAGTAAAACGTGGGTGCAGCTGCTCGTTTTCACGAGTCAGCCCTTCTCTTACATTGAAACAACGTCGAAGATTACTGATGCGTTCAGCAACCATACGTAGTTGATTTACATCCCCAAATTCCTTAATGCCGGTGAGAGGTGCAAGCATCTCGGCAATAATATCAAAGTAGTAGATAGGAGGCCACATACTTCCATATTTGCAGAGTATAACACTGTCCACAATCACATACAGGTCCTCTTGATCTTTGATCAGATGACCTTTGAACACTGTATTATGCAAGTCCATAACTTCAGCTGCGTGTTCTTCGCCAAAGCGTTCAATGGCCACATCAGGAAACCCGAGTTCCTCATAACAACTAAGGCTGCGTAAGTGATCTGCACCCCGAACATTCGTGGCATAAGTCAGCCCTACACTTTGTTGTGGCCGGGGATCTTGACCTGAGGCTTCGAGGCCTTTCACGTGAATAGCAAACCGTTCTGCGCCTTTCCCGATTTTCTGGGCAGCCCGCATGGATCCCTCGGCAAGCAGATTACCAATCCCTTCGCGGTGTGCAATTTTATCAATAAGAGCTATTATCGTTTTGTCATTTCCCCATGACAAGTCTAGACCATCAGCTTCTTTTGAGGAAATTAACCCGTGTTCTGCCGCTTCCATAAGAAAGGCTATGGTACACCCTGTGCTAATGGTGTCTAGTCCATACCGGTTACAGAGCTGATTTGCAAAAAGAATGGATTCGATATTACTGTTCAGGCAGTTGCTGCCAAATGCCATAAGTGTTTCATATTCAGGTCCACCTGTCTTTACCTTGTAGGGCCCTGATTTAACCTGAGACGTGAACTTACATTGTAAAGCGCACCCAAAGCAGGCTTCTCTGCTTGTGCGGTAATGTTTCCGAATAGTCTCAGGACCAATTTCATCTGCATTTGGATAAACACCAGTATTATGGTTCTTTGTAGGGAGCCGTCCAATTTCTCCGATTGCCGTGACTAAATTTGTAGTTCCGTATTTTCCTAAGGATTCTTCGTTCATTTCTCCCCATTTCCCTTTTGTAGTCTGGTCGAAGGCTTTTCGAGAAGCAGCAAGGAATTTACCATGCTGAGCAACTTGGACTCCCCCCAATCCTCGGGCAGCAACCGCTTTGAGATGTTTACTACCCATTACGGCACCGCCTCCTGCGCGTCCAGCAGCCCGGTAATACGAACCAATAATTGCGGCGTACTTGACTAGATTTTCCCCAGCTATACCAATTGATGCAACTTCAATATCATTATCGCCGTGCTCTTCTTTGATGATATCGGTAGTTTCGGTAGTGTCGCGGGTCCAAAGATGCGAAGCATCCTGAATCGTCACATCCCTATTCTTAACCATGAGGTAGACAGGTTTGGGCGCTTTGCCATGAATAATTAGCATATCAAACCCAGAGTATTTGAGTTGAGGTCCCCAATGACCTCCACAATGCGCTTCGCCCCATACACCAGTTAGAGGTGATTTGAAAGCCACCATAAATCTCCCGGAAGGTGAAAAGAAGGCTCCTGTAACGGGACCAACACCAAATATCAGAGGATTCTTCGGATCAAGTGGATCTGTTCTAGGTTTAACTCGATCCCACAGGATTCGTGAAGCAAACCCAGTCCCACCAAGATAACTTTTTGCAAAATCCCGATCTAAGGGCAGTATTTCAACCTTAGAATTTGTTAAATCAATATCCGCGATTCGACCGGCGTATCCGTAATACATGTCTTCTTTACTCATTTCTTGGAACCTCCTGTGATGATGTGAAGATAATCAGCGGCTCTTTTCACGCCCTTCTCCCTAAGTCGCGCTGTCAATTCATTGGGTTCAAGATACAATATCGCTTCACGAGGACAAAATTGAGCACACATCGAATATCCATCACACAAATCGCATTTCACGGTACGACCATCCGCTGTATCGATATGGATACCCCCAAATGGGCAGGCAATAAGACATTGATGACAACCAATACAATTCTCCTGATTGATACAGACAGCGTTCGTCTCGGAATCACGATAAATCGCATCAGCAGGACAGCTTTCCATACACAGAGGGACCTCACAATGTTGGCAGATTACTGGGATGTTTACTCCACTCTTCTCATCTCGGATAATAGTCAGGAGCGCTCGGGAAGGGTTGTATTCCTGGATGTGCCGAAAAGAGCATACGAGCGTGCATATGCCACAACCCGTGCATTTCTCTGGGTCAACAACTAGTACCTTTTGCGATGACTTGTTCATAGAAATTCACGCCTTGAAAAAAGGGACATGGAAGCCTTAAAGGGTTACTCGATTACCATTATTCAATCATTTCGGTTTGTTTGGAGTGTATTGTTATGCGTACACTGATAAAAAACGCATTAATTGTTACTATGGATCCAAAA
>JABXGX010000184.1 GCA_016550405.1 archaeon
CGGGACCATCCAAATATATTCGGAGATTATAATATTCTGGACCACCTGCACGGACAATTTTGTATTTGATTCTATTGTTTGATTTCTCCAATTCTCGCGCGAATTCAAGGACCATAATTTAATCCCTCCAATTATCACGTAGGTCGGGTAGCTGCTACAATTCCAAATCGATCCTCAGATTGATCCTCTGATGGTTCTTCATTAGCGGGTAACGGTTGCCCAGCGGCTCTTCTGGCTTCTCGAAGTTTATCAGCCATTGTAGTTAGCCGAAAATCCTCCCATGCATTATTCTTGTCCTCTCTCGATGGAGTAACTGGTGTTCGCTTCTTGATTTCTCGGAAACGATTAACGATGGTTCTATGAGCATTTGTTCCTGATGCGACATCCTCCATTGAGTCGACCATAACTGAAAAATCAGTCAATTGATCTTGTACTTTTTCAAGTTCTATCATGCAATTTGCGTACTCAGGAGCCTTTTTAGTGGGGGTGAATGCACTCTCCACAGCTGCAAGTCCAGATGTCAATAACCCTGGAATAAGTGTTAACCAGCCAAGGTTCACAATGCCTGTTATTGCAGTTATTAAGGCAGCCACAATGGTGAGAACCTTGAGCCCGTTGCTAATCCGTTTCGCATTGTAGTTAGCCCGTTGATAGGCATATCCACAACTCTTAGCATCAATCCATGAGTCCTTAGATAAACCAAGTAGCGAAACCTTATTTGCAGCATCTAGAGGCAATATTGAAACCCCCTGCCATCCAATTGCTTCTGTTTTACAAAGTATTATATTAATTTTGTCATAGTATTGTATATTGCTTGATAAACGACAAGGCTAGGATTAACTATCGTGCCTATTCCTTTTGTGATAACTTCAAAATAGACTTATTTCGTTTTCTAATATGATGAAGAGGTGTTTCAGATTTCATTGACCTAAGATGAGTCTTTTTAGTGTATGATAAATCCAAAGGAACCCATAGGCAATTCGAGACTTCAAATCCTCAGGGGGCGGGTAATATTTGAGATATGGTTCTGTGAAGGGATTGGATAGGTCGTGCCCAAATCGGTTGTTCACGTTTCGGTAGTACCAATGTTCCAGCAGAGCCAGATCAAGTCGTTTCAAAGGTATTTCTAGAGCGTGCATAATTTCTTCCTGGGATTCCGACAGGTGCCAGACCTTTAATCCAGTAAAGACATGGTAACAGTTCACAATGAGGATTACTGGTCTCTGATTTTGAAAGGCAAGGTTACTCATTGGCTGTTCAAGGATTTGGGTTTCGATAGCGTATTGTCCCCACGGAAAAGCGTTTTTAGGCGAGGTCAAACCTTGGCTTGAACGAGATTCAGCTTTAGTAGTAGGCGTATAAAGTTCGACGCCATGCCCAGCATATTCTATTGGTCCTCCGGCAGCGATGGCGATCTTTTCTATTGCACCAGTTTCTAAGTTGAAGTGGAGCTGAATTGCTTCATAGTCGTGGTCATGATCTTTGTTGAGTTCCCGCCATGTGCAATCCTGTCGCTTCCAATATACCTCATAGAGGATGCACAAACGCGGCTTTGTTGTGTCAATGAGTATTCGATAGGCTATGAATTCGGGTGGGGAAGGACTGCTCCCGTGACCAGAGGAATCTAAGATTAGTGGCATGTAAGTTTTGGCTAGTCCATCGCAAAAGGCTACTTCATACGGGTTGATTACGAAATAATCGCTCTTATCTACCTGCAAGTGGTATTGGTTTTTCCCGATTGTGACTTGCATGATTCATAACCTCCTTGTGTTCTAGAGTTAGCATTACAGAAACAAAGTGACTTCGAACTCTCTTTTTTCATTACTTGGAGTATGTGTGCTTCTGTAGCATCTAATAGCCCCTAGAACCAGATTGGTTGATAGCTATCAGCTTTCCACCTGAAAAAATCTATTGGTTATTGAGCAAAATTGGATTTCGTTTATTCTATTCTTCCCCTCGCTCGCAGACAATCAGAATGAAGGTTACAACCATGGCTGCAATAATAGTAATGTCACTCCACTGGTGGAAAAAAAGGGCGTGATCAACTATCATCTGCTGAAGCAAGAGAAATGTAATAACGGCGAAAATAATCCCAATCGCTAGAAGAAGTAGCCCTAACCCTGTGAGGGCTCGTAATGGGTATTTTCCACGAATCCATCCCCTTGACCGATCAATGAATTTGAGAAATGATCCTTTCGGTTCGGCTTTATCGAGGCGTGGTCTTCGTCGAACAACTAGTATGACTAGCCAGATAATTATCATGCCCAAAAGAAGGGATAAAAGGCCAAAGAGAAAATAGAGTGAATAAGGGAAAACATAGATGGTTTGAAGGAGAAGGAGAGGAAGCGCCCAAATAATGGGTAACCCGTGAAGTTGGGCGAAAAAGCCTTCATCCAATAATATCCAGAGGGCGAAAATTACGAGGAAATAGGGAAGAAGTGCAAAAAGGTAAAATTTCCAGTCTTCTCGAATTGTGGTAGATAGTTTTCGTGTGTTTTTTTCCTGATTGTCTGGTATCACCATATTATTTCACTTCCTGGTTCTCTCTCAAATAAATCCAGAATTTGGGTATACCAATGAAACAGATGAGCAGACCCAATGGGATTATGACAAGTATGAAGCCGAGGGTATGGAGACCTTGGGGAGTAAATGTGAGGATACTGAATTGAATTAGTGATGAGGGTATTCGAAGTAATAGTTGAGCTTCTAGTTCCACTAAAAATGCTTGGTGAATACAAACCCAGATTCCGGCCCAGGCGATGAACATGAGGAAGAAAGCAAATATGTAATAGAAATCACTGTTCCACAGAATCCAAGCTCTTCTACGCCAGCGAAGATTGACTTCTTTTGTTGGATTGTTTCGTAAGATAATAGCAAAAAGTGCAAATAATGAGATAAAACCGAAAAAGGATAAGCCGATTCCGATGTCATGAAAACTGGGAATCGCTAAATCTCCGCCGGGAAGGTTTGGTGGAATGCCTGTTTGTATGCGCTCTAATAAAATCATAAAGGCATAATTCAAGATGAAGAGACTTATCCCTAGTAGCAGAAGGGATACCACACTAAGTAATAGAAACCGTTTCTTCAACCATTAAACCCCCTAATTTTACCGATAAACATTTTCTGGAAATCCCCTGATTTTTCCGTCTTTGATCACAAGATAGGAGTTCTTTTTCGACAAAAATTTTTGAGTCCAACATCCAGCATTAGCAATACCCCCGAAGTCTTTTCTCCAAACGTCTGTGACCCATTGCGGCAATTTAGAGGCGGGACTCGAACTCTTAGGTATGTACGATGGAGTACCAGGCGGTTGAATCCATGTTCCGTGTGTATGCCCAATAATCATAAAATCGTCCTTTTTCAACTTGTATTTGTTCTGCGCTACTTGCCACAGTTCTGCCCGAGCGGCTTCATGAATAATCCGAGATGGATCCTTCAACCGATCAAAGAGCCCACGACTACTCGGATGAGTTAATCCAGCTTCGCAAACCTCGATCATTTTTTGTGTATTATGAGTAACTCTCATCTTTTTCGATGCGATGAACGGTAAGTCTTTTTGGGCCTGACTAAATTGGTAGAAGGAGTCTATACCTTTAGCATGAATTGCTTCTATGTCATCAGCCGCCTGTTCACAATGCTTTCTTCGTTTCCTATTACGCCGCCAAAAAAAGAATTGGCGAATTTTGTCAAGCCATTGCCAAAAGGAGTGCCCGATTCTCCATCTTTCTTCCGCTTGACATACCAACATACAATAATATCGACACCAATAACGGTAGAAGGTGTAACCGTATTGTTCACTTTCTTTTAGTTCATATCCATGAAGAAAAAAGAATTGGCGGTCACCACTCTTAAGATAACGTGGATAAGGAGGAAACTCGAAACCAAATGAACCTAAACGAAGTTGTTTTCGTGTCTCAGGTTCATAAACAATATAATCATGATTTCCATGAATATAGAATGTTTTCTGAATATTATCAAGAGTGGAGATTTCCTCAAGGATTTTCCAACAAGCTTCCCGTAAATGTGTGGGACAGACCCTCCAAAATTCCAGAATATCACCGAGTAATACAAGATTCGTAATTTCGTTTTTTGCTAGGTAGTTACGAACAAAGTAAGTAAAATCTCTCAATGATTGCTCTTGATAACCTAGATGCAAATCAGATACTACTACAATATCAACATCCATACCCAACCCTCAAGCAAGATAATGGGTTTGGCAAAATAAAAGGGTAACTCTAAGTAGGGTTCTTCAAAATCCCTATTTCTATTATTGGTAAACTACTTGGATTAGTTGCGTTCTATCTCTCAGCGATTTGTTATTACTCCTAAGAAAGCATGTTCTTCTGAAGAATCCCTGTGGGGATACCTTGAGAGAATTTGTGCGGGAAGGAGTCTGGGTGTATGATGCCAGAAACACGAGTGGTGTCCTAGGCGGGGGTGGACAACCAGTTGACCTGCAGAGAAAGATCGGCGTTCCTTGACGAGACACTGGGTGCAACCACAAAATGCAACTTGTAAAAAATCAATGACCGGCGAAAATTTAAAGTCTGAATTTAGACTCGTAGCGAGCCACGGAACCCCCGAGAGCTATAGTATGAGGGGGCACTGTTGTGATACACGAAGACTGTGTTGTAGCGGCGATCACAAAAGAGGGCGCCACCGAGTTGTCTAATATCTGACGGGGTTTTCACCCAGCTTGACGTCTTCGTGTCGAATTCTCCCAGTTTCTGTAATGCTCGATATTGTTCTTCGGTTAGAAGTTCAATGCCCATGGCAGTGGCCATAGCGATGGCGTTATTTTTTGGTTTCGCTGTTTTCCGTGCTTCCTGGGCTTCACGGTCGTAGCAGACATTTCTGCGACCTTTGGGAGTTTCTGGTGAACAATCATAGAAAATGTATTCGCCCGTCGTTTTGTCATACCTAACAACGTCTGGTTCCCCACCGGTTTGTTCCATTTCGTTGAGGGACCACAGTTTTTCAGGATTCGCGTCCAGCTTGGGTTGGATGTTAGCCCAGTCCAGTTCTGTATGGCGGTTCATGTTGTTCTCAAACCGGGCTTTCAACATGCTGAGTAATTCTTCACGTTGTTCTGGTGACAACTCTTTCTTGAGCTTGCTCATAATTGTAGTACTCATCCCGCGTTTATAAAAGCATTAATTTCGGGTGACGTTAGCTCTCCAGCTCAAATTCATGTAAAAGATAATAACTCATTTTTTCTTTAGAAAAGCAATATCGTATACACTTGGAAACCAAGTTCTTCTGGGAGACCCCGTGGAGAACCTTTACGAGACTTGTTGTGTGGTTATAAATCTGGGTGTATGAATGCCGGAAACACGGGTTTATTAATGCCTTTGAAGGAAATCAAATTTGCCGTTTTTCTTTAGGTAGAAGAGGAGCATGAGAATGGAGACGATGATGCCGACAACGAAACCGATGAGTGGGAGTACCGGTGGGATCCAGATAGGGGGGAGAGGCACTTGAAGCCCGGTGACGCGACAGGAGGCAATGTACAGTTGGGCATCAGGTTTTCCGGGTGCTTCAATGATTTGCCAGTGAATGCGGTAGTGGTGGTAGCCGTTTGTGAGGTTGGATAATGGAATGGTGCGCGTAATGTAGGTGGGCCAATAGCCTGGAGTTTCGTTGAGGTGTGGATGAAGCGTGCACATGCAAAGAAGTGTGCCATTCGGGAGTGCGGTGTCAGCAGTGATGCTGGCGTTTAAGCCATAGAGCAATATCAACGCTGTGGGACCCGCGGCGCAACTTCGGTATTGGATGGTGACCTGATTGATGTCTAGGGTGGTGAAATCTTGCCAAAACATGATGGTGTGGCCTTGGTTGGTGCGGGCGGGTTGAACGAACAGGGTGTGGGCATCCCCATCGTTTTCCGTATCGTTGATAATGCGGTATTGTTCTTTGGGACCGTTGGTATCGCCACTGAAGTGCCAGAATGTGGGCTTCGTTACATTATGATCGTTCCCTTCCCAACCTCCAAATTCGGTTTCAGCAAAATCCCAGTTAGATACTAAATCGATGGAGCCCGGGGGCTGATTGGCAGACACAGAAACTTGAAGGATATGGCTTACCGGTATATGTGAAAATGCTGTAAGTAAGCTAACAAGAAGTAGACATACTATTTGGGGTTTATTCATTCCAATACACCCTGCTAAAAGATTCGGATTACTGCTGGAATACGAGAAGTATGAGTTCGTTCATGAGTTAAAGAAGGCATTGGTCTCTCTTTTGATATAGCGCGAAAATTGAGAAAATCCTAATGCCGTTTTTAAATTTCTTCAAGCCATTTTGGGAGGAAGGATTTTATCAAGGTTTCCTGGAAGTGATCTAGTCTTACTATTCGTAGTAAAGGTGGAAGTTGAATGCCAAATGTTGATATGGCTAAGACCCTAACAAGAGTTGGCGCGATTCTTCTAATTGGTGGGGGATTCGTACAACTTTGTGAAAACCTCCTTTGGGTGGTACCCACCCTGCTCGCTGGATACTATTACCGAGGAGGATTAGTGAACATTGGGCTTGGGACAATCACCATTATCTTTGGGTTTCTAATTCTCTTGGTTTTTTATGGTATGATTGAGACGAATCGACCTAATGCTCCGATTTTCATCTTGATCTTTGGTGTCATCGCGGGGATTGGTGGGTGGTGGTTTGGCTGGATTGGGTCTATTCTGTGCCTTGTGGCGGCACTTCTATTATTCGTTGAAGGAAAGGAAGAAGTGTAAGCTCCGCATTCTCTTTAGCGTATCTGGAGGAGAAAAATCAGTAAGATAAGTTCCCGTCGTCTCAGAGTTTTCTATAAGGCCACACATATTTGTGGGATTATGCGCGTTCTTCGATGATCCAAAGATGGCTGGTTTTGACGGATGCAGGGAAATCGGGACCGACCGCAGGAA